>NZ_RZTO01000284.1:0-6950 GCF_003997225.1 Mesorhizobium sp. M2C.T.Ca.TU.002.02.1.1 | reverse complement strand
GCACGGCGGCGCGCAAATTGTCGGCAACGCGGATTGCGCCGGCCGCCGACGCCTCTGGCAGGATGACGGCGAATTCCTCGCCGCCATAGCGCGCCACGAAATCGCTGGCACGCGTGCGTTGACGTAGACAATCGGCGATCTGGCGCAGGCACTCATCTCCGGCCAGATGACCGTAACGGTCATTATAGGCCTTGAAGGAGTCGACATCGATCAGCAGTAGCGCGAATTCCTTGTCGGACTGGCTTGCATCCGCGACCACGCCGGCCAGCTTCTGATCGAAAGCGCGGCGATTGCCGACACCAAGCAGCGGA
Source organism: Mesorhizobium sp. M2C.T.Ca.TU.002.02.1.1 (assembly GCF_003997225.1). NCBI lineage: Bacteria > Pseudomonadati > Pseudomonadota > Alphaproteobacteria > Hyphomicrobiales > Phyllobacteriaceae > Mesorhizobium > Mesorhizobium sp. M2C.T.Ca.TU.002.02.1.1. The sequence continues at coordinate 6,639 of NZ_RZTO01000284.1, read as the reverse complement.
TCGGTGTTGGCAAGCTGCGCCAGTTGGTTGCTAAGCGTGGTGAGTTCACCCTCGGTGCTCTTGATCTCGGTGATATCGGAGACGACAACGAGCGCCAGGCCGGCCTCGGTGGGCCGCGTCCTCAGCATCAGCCAGCGGCCATCGAAGAGCTTGATCTGCTGTTCGCCGGGCGTGTGAAGCGCGCCGACCACGGCATCTATCCATTCCCTCTCGTGACCCTTGGGAATGCCCACCTGCTCGCCGGTGACCGTCACGGCTTCGAGGATGTCGCGCAGTCGCGTGCCCGGCAGCCGCAGGTCGCCGGTCAGCGGAAAGAATTCCCGGTACTGCTCGTTGCAGAAGACCAGCGCGCCTTCGGCGTCGAACATGGCAAGGCCATCCGACATTTCCGAGAGCGCATAGGACAGCTGGTTCTTGGCCTCGAGCAGCGCCTGTTCGACTTGTTTGTGCGCCGTTATCTCACGCGTGACGCCGACGAGGCCGATGACGTTGCCGTCGACATCGCGCACGGGCGTCTTCGAGGTCGAGAACCAGCGGAGATTGCCCTTTGCGTCGGGAAGCTGTTCCTCGAAATCGGCAATGCCCTCGCCCGATTTCAGTATCCTCTGCTCCAGCCCGAAGAGGATTTGGGCGCGCGCTGCGTCCGCTATGTCGAAATCAGTCTTGCCCGTCATCTGCACGGGATGATCGTAACCATGATAGGCGGCGACCGTCTGGTTCACGGCGACGAACTGGCCGCGCGTATTCTTGACGTAGTAGAAATCCGGCGCCTGGGCAACAGCGGCGCGCAGCAGGTCACGCTCCTTGGTGACAAGCTGCGTGTGCAGCACGACGAGGCCAGCCACGGCAGTCGCTGCCGCATTGAGGGCCATGAGCGGCAGGATCAGGCGGATGCCAGGCGCAGCCGATTGCGGCAGGATCGATATCGGTGCCAGCAGCGACAGGCCGACGCAAATCGCGAACAAAAGCACTTGCCAGGCGCGTGGTTGCCTGTGGCCTATGATGCGATTGGCGAGAACGCCAGCGGCTACCGCCACCGCGATGCCGATCAGGCCGGCGGGCAGGCCCTGTCCTCCGATCGCCATGCGATATCCCAGCGGAAAGGCAGCAGCCACCAACGCGCCTGGCAGGCCGGCGAACAGGCCGGCGGTCGCGACCAGCGACGTCCTGAGGTCCAGGAGGACGCCGGGCCGCAGTTCGACGGTCAGCAGCATCGAGGCCAGCGCGCCCCAACCCATGATGCAGCCGAAAACGAGCAGCCTGAACTTCTGCGAACGCCCCTCAAGCCAGGGCTGCACGTAGTTCCAGCCGGAGACGAACAGCGCCACCGCAATGAGATTTGCAGTAAGATGCTGCCACATGGCTCCGCTACCGATCTCCAATCGGGTCATTAAAAGCGCCTGAAAAGTTGTTTCCGGGTTAAAAGCCGGCGACTTGCGGTTGTTATGCGGTTGCGCGCCGGTGGCCCGCCCCATGGCGAAATCTTCCACCCCGCACCATATAACTCCGTGCCGGCGATGATTGTCCTCGCGACAAGCGTGATCGATCCCAGATAGGCCGGCCAGGCGGTCCATCCCGGGCCGCCGACGCTCCTCGCGAGGCCCGTTGCGGCATCGCGCGACCTACAACCGGCCGCGACAAGGAGCCATTTTGATGAATCCGATCACCCTTTTCCTCACCGCCGTCTTCGCGCTCGTCGGCGTCGGCATCGGCGCACTGGCCGGGCCATGGGCGGGCGCGCCCTTCTTCGTCATCGCGGTACTGATCGCCGCCTCGCTGAAGATGGCCAACACCTGGCAGAGATTCGTCGTGCTGCGCGCCGGCAACCTGCTTGGCGTGCGCGGCCCCGGCCTGTTCATGATCGTCCCGGTCCTCGATAACGTCGTGGCCGTCATCGACCAGCGCATCCAGACCACCGCCTTCAACGCAGAGGAGGCGTTGACCAAGGATACGGTGCCGGTCAATGTCGACGCGGTCATCTTCTGGCATGTGCATGATGCGCGCCAGGCGGCGCTGGAAATCACCAACTACCGCGAGGCGATCGACCGCGTGGCGCAGACCTCGCTGCGCGAGATGATCGGCTCCTCGATGCTGTCTTCGCTGCTGTCTAACCGCAAGGCGGCGGATGAGCATCTGCGCGACGTCATCAGTGCCAAGACGGCGCAATGGGGCATCACGGTGATGTCGGTCGAGATCCGTGACGTCGCGATTCCCGTCGCGCTGCAGGACGCCATGTCGCGCCAGGCGCAGGCCGAGCGCGAGAAGGAAGCGCGCGTCATCCTCGGTTCGGCGGAGGCGGAAGTCGCAGCCAAATTCGTCGAGGCCGCCACCACCTATGCCGACCATCCGGCCGCGCTTCAGCTGCGCGCCATGAACATCATCTATGAGACGACCAAGGAGCGCGGCGCCACCATCCTGATCCCGACCGGCCTGGTTGACAGCCTCAACCCGGCGGCGGCCCTGGTTCAGGCAGGCGTGCTTAAAAGCGCGGCGTAGAGAGGTTGTCTCTCCATGCAGAATGAAAAATCCGGTCCGGCTCGAGCGTCATGGCGCATGGGCCGGACCGGACAGACGATATCAGTAGTCGGAGCCGCCCTCGATGACGACCGGACGATGATGGTGCCGGTGCCCGACCGAACCCGTGACGACCACGGTGTCGTCGCGGCGGTGATGGCGGTGACGCCAGGCGCGCTCGCCATTGTCATAGAAGGCGACGGTGCCGTGATGGCGATGATGCAGGCGGTGGCCCTCGTCATTGATAACGACCGCCGGCCGGTGGTGATAATAATGCCTGTGATGTGTCCTAATGACGATATCGGCCTCGGCCGCGGAAGCCACGGCAGGCGCGGCGACACAGAGCGCCAGGGCCGCAAGAAGCACTGTTTTCATTGCTCTATTCCTCAATCCTGAATTGTCCCTTCGCCGGATTAAACCGCTGTTTGCCGGTTTGGTTCCGCGCGGATGTGCGCCCCCGACCTCAACGCCTATGCGGGCGAGCCGGCGCAGCCGGCAATCGAACTCAGCCGCCCCGCTGGCGCCGAAGGGCGACATATCTCAGGTAGGTTGTGGCCGCGGCGTCGCAGGCGCGGCGCCCACCGCCATTCGCCTCGATCATCGTCTTAGCCAGCCGTGGCGGCAGGCCGTATTTGCTGGCGAAGAAGGCCGGCTCGTATGGCTGGTCTTCGACATCGTCCGTCGGTCTATCGAGGTTCATGAGTGCTCCCTGTCGGCCGCGCGATAAATTGGCGCGCTTGCCAATGCGGAGTCCCGGCTTTGGTTGCCGCGCTCGGTCCTCTTTGCACGCCGGTCCGACCTCAGTCCGACGGGTTTTCAGACCGTCGCCCGATCGGCGGAACGAAGGGGGTTCGGCGCTCGTTTGCCGGCATCGAATCCGCAGCTTCACGGCTGCCAACGGGAGCAACGGACATGAATGACGACCGCAACAGTGTTCTTGAGGCGCGCTGGCTTCTGGCCGTGCCGGCCTCGGTGCTGCTCACCGTGCTGATTGCCGGGTTATTGCTTGGGTAGGTGGCGATGAACCGTCTTCTTTTTCGCGCCGCCGATTTCCTGTCACGCCCGCCTGGCTTCTACGCTATGGTCGTTGCCATGGTGGCCTGCACGCTCCTGGTGCCGTTCGGCCTGACCAATGTCGTGACCTATGCGTTATCGGTGGCGGCCATCATCATCACTGGCGTGGTCCTCATCCAGGGCTACCGAGACACGGCAGCCATCCACGCCAAGCTCGACGAGATCGTCATCGCACTTCGCCAGACGCGCAACGATGTGATCGGGCTCGAGCATGCGGAGCCGCATGAGATCAAATCCAAACTGACGGAGTTGGAAATGGAGGCCAAGCGCCTTGCGGCAGGTGAAGCCTGAGCGACGCGATAAGTGAAGCCGGAGCCGCGGTGGGTGGGGGTTCGTTGGGGTAGCCGAGGCTCCGGCTGAAGGCGGAATGGGCACCGCCGCCAGGCAAAGATAAACCTCCCCAGCGACGGGGAAATTACGCGATCACGGAAGCATTAGACTTCGAAAACCATCCCGACGCATCGCTATCATCCGGGTCGATTGGAACAAACGCTCGACGTCGCCGTTTGCGGGGATGGTTATGTTCGCACCCCTCGACATGCATGGCGAGAAGCGGGCCGATCTCCACCGAGCGGCAAGGCTGTCGATGCTTCGTGACCGCGCGGTGAAACGCTTCGACAAGGTCGACCATTCCGCCTATGCCGTCGAGATGGCCGCGGCCGCTTTCGTCGCGGCCACCCATCGACCGACCATATTCATTGCGCCATTCCCACCAGACGGGAATCCGCAAACGGAGGCTGGCTGGACGCTCGGACTGTGAGTTCCTGAAGGTAGCATGAACTGGTCAGTGAGGCCGCGCGTTGCGTTCCCTGACCAGATCGCGGGTCCCCAACGCGGCGTAGACCGCCTCGCGGTCCCCATGATATCGCCCCAGCAATCTGATTGCCTCGTCACGTTCCAGACGCCCGAGCTTCATCATGAAGCGAAGTTCACATTCCGGAATCGGAGGCTGAGCTTCCCGCCGCCGCCACCATGTTTCATACATCGCTTTGCCTCTCTGCCCCGCCAACTCGACAGTCCAGCAGTATCGCTGCCCCGCCTCTGCCCGCGGAGACATATAACCCAGCCATGCACTGGCCTCAGTGACACTGCCCACACTTCTCAGTTTCGGCGCTTGCTTCTGCGAGGGCCCTCCTTTGTCCAATCGGGCATCGCCCCTGTCCGAATCCTGGGCCCAGAGGCAGGCCGACCGCCGGAGATCAGGCGCGCCGGCGCTCTCTCCAATCGCCAGCGAATGCAATCGTCATCGCCGCCACCACCAGCCCCGTAGCGACCGCAAAGGTCAATCCCATCCCATGCGCAACAGCTTCTGGCGCCGCGCTCGTGACATCCTTCGTCCCCACGGCGAAGACGAATACCGCGCCCATCACCGCCGTGCCGGTGACGAGGCCGAGATTGCGCGAGAGGCTCAGCATGCCCGACACCACGCCGCGCTCGTTCCTGTCGACATCGGCCATGACAGCCGTGTTGTTGGCCGCCTGGAAGAGCTGGTAGCCGGGCGTGAGCAGGATGATCGCCGCCACGTAGCCGGCAACGCCGAAGAGGCTTGGCAGCCAGGCCAACGCAACACAGCCGGCGGCCATCAGCGCCAGGCCGGCGAGCACCATTGCCGCCGCGCCAAGACGGTCAACGACGCGCCCGGCAATGACGCCGCATAGCGCCGAGACGACCGGGCCGATCGACAGGACAGCGCCCGCGGCCGCCTCGCCGAGGCCCAGCGCCCGCGACAGGAAGAACGGGCCGACGACCAGCGTCGCCATCATCACCGTCGAGACCAGCGCGTTCATGGCGAGGCTGGGCGCCAGCACCGAATCGCGCAACAGCGCGAGCTTGACCAAGGGCGACTCCACCCTGGCCTCGGCGACAACAAACAGCGCCGCGCCAGCAATTGCCCCGCCGAGCAGCGTCATGTTCAGGCCGCCGAAATGACCGCGCCCGATGGTCATGGACAATGCATAGGCGGCAAGCGTGGCGGCGAGCAGCAGCGTGCCCGGCATATCGAAACGGTCCCTCGCCTTGCCACGAACGGTGACCATGCCCATGGCTTCGCCGGCTGGCAGGAAGCGCCAGGCGGCAAGCAGCGCGACGGCGCCGAGCGCGGCGTTGACGAGGAAGATCGAGCGCCAGCCGAAAGCGGCGATCAGCACGCCGCCGAGCGAAGGCCCGAGCGCCGTGCCGATCGCCGACATGGTGCCGAGCAGACCCATGGCGCTGCCGGTGCGTTCCTTCGGCACCGTCTCGCCTACGAAAGCGATCGTCAGCGCCATCATCACCGCCGCGCCCAACCCTTGCACGGCGCGGGCGGCAATCAGCAGCGCCAGCGATGGCGCGAACGCCGCGGCAAACGAGGCGACGCCGAACAGCGCCAGGCCGACGATCAGCAGCAACCGGCGGCCGACGAGGTCGCCGAGACGCCCAACGCTGACAATCGACGCGGTAATGGCGAGCAGATAGGCGAGCACCACCCATTGCACCGCCGCAAAGGAGGCGGCGAAGGCCACGCTCAGCGTCGGCAGCGCGACATTGGCGATGCTGGTGGCGAGCGAGGAGACGAGCATGGCAAGCGACAGGCTGGCCAGCGCGCCCGCCGTCGAATGGTGTGCGGGCGCGGCGCGGGTTTCGGCAATGTCGGCCATGATTCTTCTCCGTCGGTTGAGACTTGCCGGGGAAGATAAGCGCGCAGATAGCATGGCGGAACACGCAACATTTACACTTTATCAGTGCACCATACGCCATGTCCCCTTAACAGATCCGTGCTATGGTCGCGCCATGTTGCGACCCGATCTCAACCTGCTTGTCACGCTGGATGTGCTGCTTGCCGAAGGCAGCGTCGCCCGAGCCGCGCGGCGCCTGAACCTCAGCCCTTCGGCGATGAGCCGGGCTCTGGCGAGGCTGCGCGCGGCGACCGGCGATCCGCTTCTGGTGCGCGCCGGGCGCGGCCTGGTGCCGACGCCGCGCGCCGTCGAACTCGGCGCTGAGGTCGGCCGGCTGGTGAAAGAGGCGGAAGCGGTGCTGCGGCCCGCCGAGCGGCTCGACCTCGCGAGGCTCGAC
>NZ_RZTO01000283.1:0-6971 GCF_003997225.1 Mesorhizobium sp. M2C.T.Ca.TU.002.02.1.1 | reverse complement strand
TGTCCTGGGCGCCGGTTTGCGCCAAGCTGGAGCACCCCTCATCCGCCGCCTTCGGCGACACCTTCTCCCACAAAGGGAGAAGGGGGAGCCGCGCCCCGCCACCCTCAAGTAATCACGCTCGGTTTGTTGCGGCCGGTGTGGCTCTTGATGCCGGCGATGTCGTCGGCGGCGGCGATGAGGTCGGCGAGCGCTTCCTGGGTGTCGAGGTCGTGGCGCGTCTTGTCCGGCTCGTAGCGCTCGATATAGACGCGCAGCGTCGCACCCGAGGTGCCGGTGCCGGAGAGGCGCAGCACGACGCGCGAGCCACCCTCGAACAGGATCCGGATGCCCTGATGCTCGCTCACCGAGCCGTCGACCGGATCGTGGTAGGCGAAATCGTCGGCCTTGGCGATCTTGAGGCCGCGCACGCTGGTGCCGGGCAGCGAGCCGAGCTTGGCGCGCAGCTCATCCACCAATGCGTTGGCGCGATCGCTCTCGACCTCCTCATAGTCGTGGCGCGAATAGTAATTGCGGCCGTAGGTCGCCCAATGCTTGGTGACGATGTCCTTGCAGCTTTCGCCGCGCGCGGCGAGGATGTTGAGCCACAAAAGCACGGCCCACAACCCGTCCTTCTCGCGCACATGGTTGGAGCCGGTGCCGGCGCTTTCCTCGCCGCAGATCGTCGCCATGCCAGCGTCGAGCAGGTTGCCGAAGAACTTCCAGCCGGTCGGCGTCTCGTAGATGCCGATGCCGAGTTTTTCGGCGACGCGGTCGGCGGCGCCGCTGGTCGGCATCGAGCGGGCAATGCCCTTCAAGCCGTCCTTGTAGCCCGGCGCCAGTTTGGCATTGGCGGCAAGCATCGCCACCGAATCCGACGGCGTGACGAAGATACCCCTGCCGATGATCAGGTTGCGGTCACCGTCACCGTCGGAAGCGGCTCCGAAATCCGGCGCGTCGGGCCCCATCATCTCGTCGTAGAGATGCTTTGCGTGGACGAGGTTGGGATCGGGATGGTGGCCGCCGAAATCCGGCAGCGGCTTGAAGTTGCGGCAGGTGCCGTCCGGCGCGCCGAGGCGGCGTTCGAGGATTTCCTTGGCGTAAGGGCCGGTGACCGCGTGCATGGCGTCGAAGCGCATGCGGAAACCGGACTTGAACAGCTTCCTCAGCGCCTCGAAGTCGAACAGGCTTTCCATCAGCTCGGCATAATCCTTGACCGGGTCGAAGATCTCGACCGTCATGTCACCCGCCTTGACGGTGCCGATCTTATCGATGTCGATCCCGCCGATGTCGGCGATCTTGAAGCTCTTGATCTCCTTCGACTTGGCGAAGATCGCATCGGTTATCTTTTCCGGCGCCGGGCCGCCATTGCCGGCATTGTACTTGATGCCGAAATCCTCATGCGGGCCGCCCGGATTGTGGCTGGCCGACAGGATGATGCCGCCGAAGGTCTTGTATTTGCGGATGATGTTGGAGGCGGCGGGTGTGGAGAGAATCCCGCCCTGCCCGACCATCACCTTGCCGAAGCCGTTGCCGGCGGCAATCGCGATGGCCTTCTGGATGACCTCGCGATTGTAGAAGCGACCGTCGCCGCCGATCACCAGCGTCTTTCCCTCAAAACCGTCCAGCGCATCGAAGATCGACTGGATGAAGTTCTCGGCATAGTGCTCCTGCTGGAAAACGGGCACCTTCTTGCGCAGGCCGGACGTGCCTGGCTTCTGGTCGGTATAGGGTTTGGTGGGGACGGTTTTGATCATGCCTCAGGCAGCCCTTTTCGAAAGCAGCAAGCGATAGAGTTCGACGTATTTTTCGGCGCTCTTGTCCCAGGAGACATCGGCCTTCATGCCCTGGCGCTGGATCGAGGCCCAGACCGCCGGCCGGGCGTGCTGCTCGACCAGCCGCTGGATGGCATGCAGCATCGCGCCGCCATTGTTGGGCGCGAACTGGAAGCCGGTGGCGACACCGGCCGACAAGGCGGCCTCGTTGGCGTCGATGATGGTGTCGGCCAAACCGCCGGTCCTGGCGACGACCGGCACACAGCCATAGCGCAGGCCGTAAAGCTGGGTCAGCCCGCAGGGCTCGAAGCGGGACGGGATGACGATGGCGTCGCAGCCGCCCTGCATGACATGCGAGAGGCCTTCGTCATAACCGACGACGACGCCGACGCGGCCGCGATGCCGCGCCGCGGCGGCAAGCAGCGTGCCTTCGAGGCCGGCATCGCCCGAACCGAGGATGGCGAGGCGCGCGCCGGCGGCGACGATGCCGTCGACGACCGCCGCCAGGATGTCCATGCCCTTCTGCCAGGTCAGCCGGCTGACGACGCAGACGATCGGGCTGCCGTCCGCCTCCAGGACGAACCGCTCTTCGACCGCCTTGCGGTTCTTGGCGCGCGCTGCAAGCGTATCGGCCGAATAATTGGCGACCAGATGCTTGTCTGTCTGAGGGTTCCAGATGTCGACGTCGATGCCGTTGACGATGCCGTAGAGGTCGCTGGCGCGCATGTTGATCAGGCCGTCGAGGCCCATGCCGAATTCCGGCGAGCGGATTTCCTGCGCATAGGTCGGGCTCACCGTGGTGATCGCCCAGGCGGCCTGCAGGCCGGCCTTCAGGAAGCCGACGCCGCCGTAGTATTCGACGCCGTCGAGCTGCATCGCCACGCCCGGCAGGCCGAGCTCGCCGAAGATGCCGGCGCCGAACTGCCCCTGGAAGGCCAGATTGTGCACGGTGATCAGCGACGGCACGCCGACCGCCTTGCCGTAGCGCATATAGGCAAGCGTCATCGCCGACTGCCAGTCATGCGCATGCACGATGTCGGGCTGGTAGCCGGAGATCGCGCCGCCGGCGATGTCGCCGCCGGCCTGGCTGAGCGCCGCGAAGCGACGCCAATTGTCGGGCCAGTCGGCGCCGGAAGCGGTGCCGTAAGGGCCGCCCTGGCGATCGAACAGATGCGGCGCGTCCAAAATGAAGAGGTCGAGATCGCCGATCTTGACGGCATGGATCGAGGCCTTGCCACCCTGCAGCAGCGGGTACTGGTAGACGGGTTTCTTCTTGGCGAAAGCCCCCATCACGACGGGATAGCCGGGAACCAGCGTGCGCATCGCCACGCCCTTCCCGGCCAGCGCGATCGGCAGAGCGCCGGTGACGTCGGCAAGCCCGCCGGTCTTGATCAGCGGAAAGATTTCGGGCGTGACCGACAGAACCTGCATGCGCTTCACATTCCGATCTCAACGTGACAGGTCAAAGTGACAATCTGTTGATCAAGTCGATGGGTTGCCGATCAACCCTTGCGGGTTGACGGCTTGATCAACCTTATCAGGTCGACAGCTTGTTGATCATGTCCTGAGTGATCAGGCAGATGCCCTTCTCCGATACGCGAAAACGCTTGGCGTCAAGCGCCGGGTCCTCGCCGACCACCAGCCCCTCGGGAATCTGCACGCCGTGGTCGATGACGACGCGCTTGAGGCGCGCGTTGCGGCCGACGGTAACGTCGGGCAGCATCACCACCTCCTCGAGCTTGGAGTAGGAATTGATGCGCGCGCCGGTGAAGATCAGGCTGCGGCGGAGCGAGGCGCCCGAGACGATGCAGTCGCCGGAGACCAGCGAGGAGATCGCCTCGCCGCGGCGGCCGTCCTCGTCATGCACGAACTTTGCCGGCGGCTTCAACTCCGCATAGGTCCAGATCGGCCAGTCGCGGTCGTAAAGGTCGAGCTCGGGCGTGACGTCGGTCAGGTCGATATTGGCTTCCCAATAGGCGTCCACCGTTCCGACGTCGCGCCAGTAGGGTTCGGACTCATGCGAGGAGCGCACGCAGGACTTGGCGAAGCGGTGGGCGATCGCCTTACCGTGCTGCACGATATAGGGGATGATGTCCTTGCCGAAGTCGCGGCTGGAGCCGGGCTCGGCGGCGTCGCGGCGCAGCTGCTCCATCAGGAACTTGGTCTTGAAGACATAGATGCCCATCGAGGCGAGCGCGAACTCCGGCTTGTCGGGGATGCCCGGCGGATCGGCCGGCTTTTCGACGAAGGCGATGATGTTGTCCTTGGCATCGACATGCATGACACCGAAGCCGGTCGCCTCCATGCGCGGCACTTCCAGGCAGCCGACGGTGACGTCGGCGCCGGCGTCGACATGCTGGCGCAGCATCAGCTCGTAATCCATCTTATAGATGTGGTCGCCGGCAAGGATCACCATGTATTCGGGACCGTAGGCCTCGATGATGTCGATGTTCTGGTAGACGGCGTCGGCCGTGCCTTCATACCACTGCGTCTCCGAGACGCGCTGCGAGGCAGGCAGGATGTCGAAGCTTTCGTTTCGCTCTGGCCGCAGGAAATTCCAGCCGCGCTGCAGGTGCCGGATCAGCGAATGCGCCTTGTACTGGGTGGCGACGCCTAGGCGGCGGATGCCGGAGTTCAGCGCATTGGAGAGCGCAAAGTCGATGATGCGCGTCTTGCCGCCGAAATAGACGGCGGGCTTGGCGCGCCGATCGGTCAGCTCCTTGAGGCGGCTGCCGCGGCCGCCGGCCAGCACATAGGCCATGGCATCACGCGCCAGCGGCTGGGTTCTTTTGATCTCTGCCATTTTGTTACCCTCCCAAACAAGCTGCCCGGACCGTTGCAAGGGCAGGATGAGACATCATCTGCTTCAGTCCGTGACGAATTCCAGCATGATCGTCGACAGCGGCGGCAGAAGCATCGTCGCCGATACGCCCCCCCCTTCGCCGCTCGCCTCGACCATGCCGCCATTGCCCATGCCGGAGCCGCCATAGTCGGCGGCATCCGTATTGATGATTTCTCGCCATTTTCCCGCCTTCGGCAGCGGCACGCGATAGTTCTCGCGCGGCACCGGCGTGAAATTGGCGACGACGGCGATCGGGTTGCCGTCCGGCGCGCTGCGCAGCCAGGCGAAGACCGAATTGTCGCGGTCGTCGACGATCAGCCAGGAGAAGCCCTCCGGCTCGCAGTCGCGCGCATGCAGCGCCGGGCGCGAGCGGTAGAGATAGTTCAGGTCGCGCACCGTCTGCCAGACGCCGCGATGCGGCGCGAATTCGAGCAGGTTCCAGTCGAGCGCGCGTTCCTCGCTCCACTCGCGGCGCTGGGCGAATTCCTGGCCCATGAACAACAGCTTCTTGCCGGGATAGCCCCACATGAAGGCGTAATAGGCGCGCAGCGTGGCGAACTTCTGCCAGTCGTCGCCGGCCATCTTGTGAAGCAGCGTGCCTTTGCCGTGCACGACCTCGTCATGCGACAGCGGCAGCACGAAATTTTCCGAGAAAGCGTAGATCAGGCCGAAGGTGATGTCGTTGTGGTGGTGCTTGCGGAAGATCGGCTCCTTGGAGAGATACTCCAAAGTGTCATGCATGAACCCCATGTTCCACTTGAAGCCGAAGCCGAGCCCGCCTTCATGCACCGGACGCGACACTTTCGGCCATGAGGTCGATTCCTCGGCGATCGTCATCACGCCGGGGTGGTGGCCGTAGAGCTCCTTGTTCATCTTCTGCAGGAAGGAGACGGCCTGCAGGTTCTCGCGCCCGCCCTTCTCGTTGGGGATCCACTCGCCCGCCTTGCGCGAATAATCGAGGTAGAGCATCGAGGCGACCGCGTCGACGCGCAGGCCGTCGACATGGTATTTCTCGGCCCAGAACAGCGCGTTGTTGACGAGGAACGACACCACCTCGCGGCGGCCGAAATTGTAGATGGCGGTGTTCCAGTCCGGGTGGAAACCCTGGCGCGGGTCGGCGTGCTCGTAGAGCGCGGTGCCGTCGAATTTCACCAGCCCGTGCTCGTCGACCGGGAAATGCGCCGGCACCCAGTCGAGGATGACGCCGATGCCGGCGCGGTGCGCGCCGTCGACGAAGCGGGCGAAGCCGTCGGGATCGCCGAAACGGGCCGTCGGCGCATAGAGGCCGGTGGTCTGGTAGCCCCAGGACGGATCGTAAGGGTGCTCCGAGATCGGCAGGAACTCGATATGAGTGAAGCCGGTGTCGACCACGTAGGGGATCAGCCGCGCGGCGAGCTCATCCCAGGACAGGAACGTGCCGTCGTCGCGGCGCTGCCAGGAGCCGGCATGGACCTCGTAGATCGAGATCGCCTCGCGCCGTGGATCGGCCTTGCGCCAGTAGCCGCGATGCGCCTCGTCGCCCCATTGATGAGCCATCGGCGGCGCCGTCACCGAAGCGGTCGCCGGGCGCAGTTCCGACTCGAAGGCGAACGGGTCGGCCTTGAGCGGCAGGCGCACGCCGTCGGGCCCGATGATCTCGAACTTGTAGGGCTGGCCGGCGACGAGATCGGGGATGAACAGCTCCCAGATGCCGGTGTCCTTACGGTCGCGCATGGTGTGGCGGCGGCCGTCCCAGTCGTTGAAGGCGCCGACCACCGAGACGCGCCTGGCATTGGGCGCCCAGACGGCGAAATGCACGCCGATCGCGCCCTCATGATCGATGATGTGGGCGCCGAGCTTGTCGAAGAGCCGTAAGTGCGAGCCCTCGGCCATATAGTAATCGTCCATCGGGCCGAGCACCGGACCGAAGGAATAGGGATCGGTCAGCCACCAGTCGCCGCCGGCATTCCTGGCGTGATAGCGCAGCGGCTGGCGCTTGCGGATCGAGATCTTGCCCTCGAAGAAGCCGGCGTCGTCGCGGCGGGAGAGCTCGCCGATCTCCTTGCCGGTCAGCGTGTAGGCGGTGACGAATTCGGCACCGGGCACGAAGCAGCGGGCGACGAAACCCTTGCCGACCTCCTGCACGCCCAGAACCGCGAATGGATCGCCATGCGTTCCGGCGACAATCGCCGCGACATCGCCGGCTGGCGCCAGTCCGTCCGGCCCGCTTGTCGCAGCGGTCGCGCGCGGCTTCCTCATCAGGCGGTGTTCCCTCCCCGGGCACTATCTTGTTTTCTGCGAGACCACATTGGTCGTGGCCTCATGCAATCACATCAAACGGGTACGTTCCAGATTTCTTTCGCATATTGGCGGATCGTGCGATCGGACGAGAACCAGCC
>NZ_RZTO01000282.1:0-6973 GCF_003997225.1 Mesorhizobium sp. M2C.T.Ca.TU.002.02.1.1 | reverse complement strand
GCTCCGGATCGGCAATGACGATCGCCGGCAGAAGCTTCGGATGGAAGATGACCTTCTTGGTATGGGTCTCCTCATTGGTGATGACCCCGGCGCGGCCGACCTCGGAGCCGGTGCCTGCCGTGGTCGGCACGGCGATGATCGGCGCGATCGCATCCGAATTGGCCCTGGTCCACCAGTCGCCGATATCCTCGAAATCCCACACCGGACGCGTCTGTCCGGACTGGAAGGCGATCAGCTTGCCGAGATCGAGCGCCGAGCCGCCGCCGAAGGCGATGACGCCGTCATGCTTGCCCTTCTTGAACACGGCGATGCCGGCGGTGAGGTTGGACTCGACCGGGTTCGGCTTCACCTCCGAAAACACGCCATAGGGGACCTTGGCGTCGTCGAGGATCTTCAGCGTCGAGGCGACGACCGGCAGTTTCGCCAGGCCCGGATCGGTGACGAAGAGCGGACGCTTGATGCCGGCGGCCGCCAGCGCATCCGGCAGTTCCTTGATGCGGCCGGCGCCGAAACGGACGGTGGTGGGGTAGTTCCATTTGGAGATGAGCTTGGACATTTTTTGTCTTTCGAAGGGTCAGATCGCTTCACGCAGGTGATAGGATTTCGGGCGGGTCAGATTGTCGTAGCCGATGGCCGAGAGCGCCGCGCCCTTGCCGGTGTCCTTGACGCCGGTCCAGACCAGCGCCGGGTCGAGATAGTCGCAACGGTTCATGAACACCGTGCCGGTCTCGACGCGGTCGCCGATGGCGATGGCGCGCTCGGTGTCGCGCGTCCAGATCGAGGCCGTCAGCCCATAAGGGCTGTCGTTCATCAGCGCGATCGCCTCCTCGTCGTTGCGCACCTTCATGATGCCGACGATCGGCCCGAAGCTTTCCTCTCGCATGACGCTCATCTGGTGGTCGACCTCGGTCAGCACTTCTGGCGCCAGATAGGGCGAGCCCGGTTTGTCGTTCTCGACCTTCATATTGATATGCGCTGTCGCGCCCTTGCGCAGCGCCTCGGCCTTCTGCTCGCGGATCAGATCGGCAAAGCGCGCCTGCGCCATCGGGCCCATGGTGGTCGCCTGCTCCAGCGGATTGCCGACGACATAGTTCTTCGTCTCGGCGATGAAGCCCTCGACGAATTCGTCATAGACCTTCTCATGCACATAGACGCGCTCGATGCCGCAGCAACACTGACCGGAATTGTAGAAAGCGCCGTCGACCAGGTTGGCCACCGTATGATCCATCTTGGCGTCGGGCAGCACATAGGCAGGATCCTTGCCGCCAAGCTCGAGCCCGAGCGTCATGAAGGTTCCCGCCGCCGCCTTCTCGATGGCGCGGCCGCCGCCGACCGAGCCGGTGAAGTTGACATGATCGATCTTGCCCGAGCCGAGCAGCTTCTCGGTCTGGGCATGGTTCATGACGAGGTTCTGGAACAGGCCCTTGGGCAGGCCGGCCTTGTCGAAAGCCTGCTGGAAACGTTCGCCGACGAGCAGTGTCTGCGCCGCGTGCTTGAGGATGACGGCGCTTCCGGCCATCAGCGCCGGCACGATGGTGTTGACCGCGGTGAGATAGGGATAGTTCCACGGCGCGATCACCAGCACGACCCCGAGCGGCACTTTCTTCACATAGCGGCGGAAGCCGTCCTTCGGATTGGAGGCCATGACCGGCTTCAGCGCGGCTTCAGCGATCTCGACCATGTAGCTGGTACGTTCCTTGACGCCGCCGAACTCGCCGCCATAGCGCACCGGCCGACCCATCTGCCAGGCGATCTCGGGCACGATCTCGTCGCTCATGGCGACCAGCGCTTCCAGCATCGCCAGCATATACTTGCCGCGCTCGACGACCGGCGTCTCGGCCCACTTCTCCTGCGCCGCTCTGGCGCGCTCGACCGCGGCGTTGATCGCCTGGTCGCTCGCGACCGGCCGCTCGGCATAGATCGAGCCGTCGATGGGGGATTTCAGTTTTACGGTTTCCAAGAGGTTCTCCAAATCAACAAGGTATTGTTTTGACGAAACCGGCCGCGCCATAGGCGAGGATGGCGCGATCGCGGGTGATGATTTCCAGGTTCCTCGAACGGGCCGTCGCTATGATGATCCGGTCCGCCGGATCGTTGTGAACGGCGCCAGGCAGGAACGAGGACTCCACCAGAAGCTCGCTATCGATCCCCTCCACGCTCGTTGCGCCCGCTTTCACGAACCCTTCGAACCAGGCGAGCGGCGACTTGATGAACGGAAGCCGGCCCTTGGAGACGAGCATTCCTATCTCCCAAGCCGACATGACGGAAACGGCGATCACGCCACCGTTTTTCCGCGCACTGGTCACCTTATCGATCGCCGTCCTCGCAACCGGCTGTTCCGTCGACAGCCACAACATGAAGCAGGTATCCAGCAACACGCCTTCAGTCGTCATATACTTTGCCCCAGTCCGGGTCCGCAGGGGCGGTGTAGTCGACATCCGGAAGAAGCGTGAGCGTCCCGGCCATGCATCCAAACAGCGGATCGGCGCCCCGAGGCGGCACGATATAGTCTTCGTTCTTGTCGCTCATGTCCGGAGCGTTGTTGAAACCCACCCTATCCTCCATAAAGCCCTGACCGCGCCCCGAACCCCCTTCTCTGGTTTGCCCTCCAGCAGACTTGCGACGGGCTTGAGCACTTCCTTGCGGAGAGCGCCGAAAAACCAGATTTTCGCCAGCTATGTTGACCGACTCCGTCTGGAACCCGGCGGCCAGCCACTCCTTTGTCATCGGATTGTTGCTGGGATTGTTGCTCCACCAAGCAGGATACTGCTTGGACGCCGGCAGCTTTTCGCCCAGCAGCTTCTCGATATCGCTGAACGACATCGGTACCCGCTCACCGGCTTGAGCCATGAGATACGAACGCAAAGGTGAATACTTTCCCATTTCACGCTCCTGAACTTAACTAGCCCAAAATTACAGCTTTAGTTAGGTTCAGTCAAACGTCGATTACAGCTTTAATACCGCTCGAAGCCCCGATGCAGTTCCCAATCCGTAATGCGGCGGTCGTATTCGAACTGCTCCCAGCGGGCGGTGTGCACATAATGCTCGATCACCTCCTCGCCGAAGGCCTGCTTCAGCATCTTCGACTTGGCCAGCGTCTCGGTGGCGTCGCGCAAGGTCTTCGGGATCTCCGGCAGCCGCGAAGCCTGATAGGCGTCGCCGACGAAGGGCTTCTGCAGCTCCAGCTTCTCGTCGATGCCGGCGAGGCCCGACGCGATCAGCGCCGCGAAGGCGAGATAGGGATTGAGGTCGGCGCCGCCGATACGGCATTCCATGCGGATGCCCTTGGTGCCCTCGCCGCAGAGCCGGAAGCCGGCGGTGCGGTTGTCCTCGCTCCACATGATCTTGGTCGGCGCGAAGGTACCGGCCTGGAAGCGCTTGTAGGAATTGATGTAGGGCGCAAGGAACCAGGTGAACTCCTTGGCGTATTTGAGCTGGCCGGCCGCCCATTGCTGGCCGAGGGCGGACAGCGTCCAATCAGCCTTCTTGTCGAAGAACAGCGGCGTCTTGCCGTCGGCGCTCCACAGCGAATTGTGGATGTGGCTGGAATTGCCGGCCAGCCCGTAATTGTATTTGGCCATGAAGGAGATGGCCTTGCCTTCGGAATCGGCGATCTCCTTGGCGCCGTTCTTCAGGATGACGTGGCGATCAGCCATCTCGAGCGCCTCGGCGTAGCGCACATTGATCTCTTCCTGGCCCGGTCCCCACTCGCCCTTCGAATTCTCGATCGGGATGCCGGCAGCCTCCATCTCGTTGCGAAGCCGGCGCATGACGCCTTCTTCCTTAGTGGTGATGCCGATCTGGTAGTCGCCGATATAGGGCGAGGCGCTGTCGAGCCCTTGCCAATGCTTTTTGCGGGCGGACTCGTAGGTTTCGCTGAACAGGTAGAATTCGAGCTCGGAGGCGAAATAGCCGATATAGCCGCGCTCCTGCAGCCGCTTGACCTGCTTCTTCAGGATCGCGCGTGGCGAGTGCGCGAGGTCGTCATGCGTGTGATGGTCGAGCACGTCGCAGATGACCAGCGCCGTCTTCTCCAGCCACGGAATGCGCCGCAGCGTCGACAGGTCCGGTTTCATGACGAAATCGCCATAGCCCTTCGACCAGCTCGCCGCCTTGTAGCCCGGCACCGGCTCCATATCGATGTCGCAGGCCAGGAGATAATTGCAGCCATGCGTCTCGCCATGCGCTGAATCGACGAAATACTGGGCCAGGAAACGCTTTCCCGCGAGCCGGCCCTGCATGTCGACGATGCAGGCCAGCACCGTGTCGATCTCGCCGTTCGAGACCGCTTTCTTCAACTGATCGAACGAGAAATTCCCGGCCATTCCTTTGGCGCTCCAGTGCTTGTCGATTTGAAGGGAGAAACGAGAACCATGGCCGGCGTTACGCCGGCCATGGCCGTGAAGCGAAGGTTCAGTGGCCGGTCTCGCCGACCGCCTGTTCGGCCGCCTTGATCGCCGCCTGACGCGCCGCGATGATGTCGCCCAGCGGCGGGCCCTGGAAGCGGTTACGCTCGAAAGCAAACCAGACGATCGCCGTCAGGACGAAGAAGCCGACGGTGATGTAGAGCGCCCAGTCGTTCGGCGGCTGGATGCCGATGACGAAGATCAGGATCATCGACACGATCGACAGGAAGGCGAACAGCATGAAGATGCCGCGCCCCATGTTCCACGGGCCCATCTTGTCCCATTTCGGCGTTCCCCAGGCCATCATGCCGAGCACGATCGGCACGGTGAAGGAGAGGAACAGGAAGATGACGGTGCAGGACACCACGATCGTATAGGCCGAGGTGCCGGCGACCGAGACCACGGACGAACCCCAAACGAACAGCACCGACAGGATCGAGGCCGTCCAGATCGCCGCCACCGGCGTGCGGTAGGTCGGGCTGACCTTGGCAAGCGCCGCCGAGCCCGGCAGGCCGCCGTCGCGCGAGAAGGCGAAGATCATGCGCGAGGCCGAGGTGACAGTGGCGAGCCCGCACAGGAGCTGCGCCAGGAACACGACAAGGTAGACGAACTCCTTGACACCGGGACTGACGCGCTGGTCGAAAGCCCAGAAGAACACGTTCCAGCCCTGCTTGGCGGCGTCGTCCATGTTCGGGATCATCAGCACGAAGGCGGCCAGGAATAGATAGCCGAACAGCGCCGACCAGATGACCGACATCACCATCGCGCGCGGCACGGAAGACGCCGCCTTGATGGTCTCCTCCGAGGTGTGCGCCGAGGCATCATAGCCGGTGATCGTGTAGATCGGCAGCAGGAGGCCGAGCGCGAACACCCAGGCGTTCGAGACAGACGGCCAGACACCGCCGCCGGCGTCACCCGAGTAGTTGTGGAAGGTGAACAGGCGGCTGAAATCCCAGGTCTCGGCCGAAAGCAGGCAGACCACCGCGATCAGGATCGATCCGAAGAAGATCAGATAGCCGGAGAAATCGGTCAGCTTCGCCGTCAGCTTGATGCCCAGATGGTTGATCAGCGCCTGGGCGCCGGTGATGATGACCAGGAAGATCATCTGGTTGGTCAGCGTGCCCTCGATGCCGAGCGCCGGACCGAAGGCGCCGACGAAGAAGGTCCAGGTGCCGACATTGATGGCGCCGAGCACGGTGATCAGGCCGAGCAGGTTGAGCCAGGCCGTCACCCAGCCGGTGCCGCGGTTGCCGAGGATCGAGCCCCAGTGATAGAGGCCGCCGGCCGTCGGATAGGCCGAGCTGATCTGCGACATGGCGACCGCGAAGGTCAGCGACACGAAGCAGCCGATGAGCCAGCCGATGCCGACGCCGATGCCGCCGGCGCCCGAAGTCGCCTGAGCCAGCGAATTGATGCCGCCGGACAGGATGCAGATGATCGAGAAGGAAACCGCGAAATTCGAAAAGCGGCTGAGGCGCCGCTCCAGTTCCTGGGCATAGCCCATACTGTGGAGGTGTTTTACGTCCTCCGCCTTGTCGGCGTCTGTATAACCCGGTGCTGCCATTTGGAAGTCCCCTTAATTTCTTAGCTGGCCGATTGTACTGACTTTCCCATTGCACTTTGTCGGGAGCCCTTGGCCTCCTCGGGCTCCAGATTCGAAAATATGCCTGTGAGCAAATCCGCCCATTTCCGCTGCCCGGCTTCGCCGGCGATTTCGTCGTTGCGGATTTCGATCATCGCGCAGGCAAGGCCACGCGAACGCGCATGCCGTTCCAGCGTGAAATAGACGCGGTCGGCTGGCGAATAGGGTTCGTTGACGCCGACGGTGACGCCGGCAAGCCGCCGCAGCGCCGCGACCAGGGGCGTTGCCAGGCGGCGGTCGTCATCATGGATGATGCCGATATGCCAGGGCCGGCTCTTGCCCTTGTAGACCGGCGTGAAGGAGTGCACCGACACCAGGCGCGTCTCCTGGCCGTGTGCCAACCGCCGTTCGACGATCTGAGAGATCGTGTCGTGGAACGGGCGCCAAGCTAGGTCGATGCGCGCGGTGCGCTGCTTGTCGGACAGGCCCGAATTTCCGGGAATGGCGGTGGTCTCGCTGACCGGCGGTACGAGGTCCGGCGCGTCGAGCGGCCGGTTGCAGTCGATGACGAGCCGCGACACGCGGGTCTCGATCAACGTCGCGTCGAGCGCCTCGGCCATGCGGCGGGCGACAGGAAGCGCGCCCGGATCCCACGCGATATGACGGGAAAGGTCCGCGGCCGGCAGGCCGAGTGTTCCGAATTCGGCGGGCAGGAAGTTGGAAGCGTGATCGCAGGTGAAGACGAAGGGGCTGGATCCGCCGGGATTGGTCACCCTCACGGTCTCAGACGGGGCAAGGCTAGCGGGCCGAGCTTTCTCCATATCGTCCCCTGCGGAACGCTGTATCTTATGTTACGTATTTTGTCTCATTGCGTCCGTGTGAATGATTTCATACAGTTTGGCCGGCTTTGTCAAACGCGAATTCGGGAAAACGGCGGCGGCGGGTCACCGGGCGGGGGAAAACATGATTTCCAGCATTGCCGAAC
>NZ_RZTO01000281.1:0-6976 GCF_003997225.1 Mesorhizobium sp. M2C.T.Ca.TU.002.02.1.1 | reverse complement strand
GCCCTGGACCTCGATCGCGTACTCCGCCGTCGAGCCCAGGAAGATGCGGTTGCGGACGATGCCTTTCAGGCTGCCGCCTCCGGGCGCCGAGAGGCTGAGCGATTCCGGCCGCAGGCTGACCGATACCGCCTCGCCCCGGGAGAGCGGCACCCGCTTGCGCGCCGCAATCACCGTGCCGTCGGCAAGCGCGACATCGACGAGGTCGCCGGAAAGACCCGCCACCGTGCCGCTCAAGAGATTGGTCTTGCCGACGAAATCGGCGACGAACAGATCGGCCGGCTCGTCATAGATCTCGCTCGGCTGCCCAAGCTGGACGACGCGGCCGCCATTCATGACGCAGACGAAGTCGCTCATCGACAGCGCCTCCTCCTGGTCGTGAGTGACCAGCACGAAGGTGATGCCGATCTCGCGCTGCAGGTTCTGCAGCTCGATCTGCATGTCGGTGCGCAGCTTCTTGTCGAGCGCCGCCAGCGGCTCATCGAGCAACAGAACCGCCGGCTTGTTGACCAGAGCGCGGGCGAGCGCAACGCGCTGCTGCTGGCCGCCGGACAGCTCGTGGATCTTGCGGCGGCCATAACCGGCGAGCTGCACCATCGAAAGCGCCTCGCCCGCCCTCTGGCTGATCTCGCGCGACGACAGCCTGGGCCGCGCCTGGCGCAGCCCGTAGGAGATGTTCTCCTCGACATCGAGATGCGGGAACAGCGCATATTGCTGGAACACCATGTTGACCGGCCGCCGGTAGGGCGGCGTGCCGGCCATGTCGCGGCCGCGGATCAGCACCTGGCCTTCGCTCGGCTGCTCGAAGCCACCGATCATGCGCAGGCACGTCGTCTTGCCGCAGCCGGAAGGGCCGAGCAGCGCGACGAAGGCGGAAGGCGGGATGGCAAGGTCGATGCCGCTCACCGCGGTGACGGCGCCATAGCGCTTGGTGACCGCGCGAAATTCGATATCGGGCACTGCAGTCAAGCCACGGGCTCCAGCGACAGCATGAGGCAATGTCATGACGCTAGCAGAGCCAATGGCGCCTAGTATATACCTCGCAGGTGGTATATTTAGCCGATTTTATCGTTTAGAGGGGTATGGATTGGCCGCCTCCCGCAGTGACGACTACAATGCCTTGGCTGCGGTGATAGCCGCCGCGCGCGAGACCGGCGGCGACAATTTCGGCAAGGCGATCGTCGGCTGGCTGCGTGGCCATGTCCGCTTCGACCATTGCGTGATCTTCGGCTATCGCGGTGCCGCGCGGCCGCCGCTCCTGTTCGAGACCTTCTCGCCGGCGGAGAGCCACATCTTCGTCGCGCTCTATCAGGACGGGCCCTATCTGCTCGACCCGTTCCATCACGCCGCGGTCGAGCGCAAGGAAGGTTTCTGGCGTATGCGCGAGCTCGCCCCGGACCGCTTCTATGCCAGCGAGTACTACCGCTCCTATTACAGCCAGACCCGGCTTGCCGAGGAGGTCGGCTTTTTCGTGCCGCTGGCCGGCAAGGATGCGCTGGTGCTGTCGCTGATGCGGCTGCGCGCCACCGGACCATTCGGAACGGCGGATGCCAGGCTGCTGCGCGACATGGCGCCGGCGGTGATCGGCTTCTGCAGGCAGCGCTGGCCCGCTTTGCCCGCAGACGAGGTTGCGGCCCAGCCATCCGGCGATGCCGTCGCGATGACCAACGAACTCGACCGGGCGCATATCTGGAAGAGCCTGTCCTTGACCTCGCGCGAAAAGCAGGTCGTCGACCTCGTGCTCCAGGGCCACTCCACGGAATCGATCGCCAGGGCGCTGCGCATCGTGCCGGGGACCGTCAAGGTCCACCGCCGCAACATCTACCGCAAGCTGAAGATCAAGTCGCAGGCCGGTCTCTTCGCCCGCTTCGTCGAGATCATCGACGCGCGGACCGGATAGCAACCCCGGCCGCCTTGCGGCAGCTCGCGATGAACGTCTATCGTGCGGCCGAAACGGCCGGCCGGCTATCCCGGCGTCGGGTCGAGTGACGAAACAGATTTCAGGACGGATCAGGCAGCGCAGAGCCAATGGCCGACAAAACACGATTCGGACTGACCGCCCTCGATACAGTGCCCCTGCATGAAAAAGTCTATCTGGAGCTCGTGCGGGCGCTGATGTCGGGCCAGTTCCAGCCTGGCCAGAAGCTGACCTCGCGCAAGCTCGCCAAGGAGCTCGGCACCAGCGACATGCCGGTGCGCAGCGCCTTCATGCGGCTACAGGCGCTGCGGGCGCTGAGCCCGATGCCGAACGGCAGTGTCGAGGTGCCGCTGCTTTCGGCCGACCGCTTCCAGCAGCTGACCGCCGTGCGCACGGTCCTGGAAGGCACGGCCGCCGAGCTCGCGACAAAGCGCATCAACGGCAACAACCTGCGCGCGATCCGCCGTCTCTGCGCCGAGCTCACCCAGGCCGCCCGCAGCGGCGACATCGACGCCTATCTGCGCAAGAACCACGACTTCAAGTTCGGGGTCTACCGCCATTGCGGCAACGAGCAGATGATCTTCCTGATCGAGACGGTGTGGATGCAGGTCGGACCTTTCCTGCGTAATCTGCGCATCGGCTTCGAGGACGACCTCGCCGGCATTCTCGGCATCGACTATCACGAGGAAGTCGTGGCGGCGATCGAGGCCCGCGACGGCGAAAGGGCGCGAGCCGCGATCGTGCGCGATATCGCCGAAGGCGCGACGCACATCCTGGAGCAGATCAGCTTCCCGAAACAGCGGCATTAGCATTCGGGATGTTGGCGATCCTTCGCGCCGGCATCTCAAAGGTTTCTGCCGCATCCTATCCAGTAACGACCGCTCGAATGCCCCCTTGGCTTTCCTCCACTCGCCAGCTATGTTGCGATCGCAGATCGCACAAAGCGGACCCAAAATGCCTCCCGATATCCCGGCTAGTGACTTGAAAAAATGAAGGAAACCCGCTCGGCATCGGCCGCGCTGACCTTCACGAACTCACAAGCTGAAAATTGGATATCGTAGCCGGCAGGGCTACAGCACCCAGAAAAGGGGCTGGAAATTGAGCGATGCGATTGCGGACGTTTTGAAGTGGCTGGACAGCAGGAAGGACATCCAGAGCCTCAGGGCTGCGGTGTGCGACCTGAACGGCATCATGCGCGGCAAGCGCATTCCGGTCGAGCAGGCGCGCAAGGCGCTCGAAGGCAAGCTGCGTATGCCCTACTCCGCCATCGGGCTCGACATCTGGGGCGAGGACATCGAAGGCAACGCCCAGGTGTTCTCGACCGGCGACGCCGACGGGCTTTGCCACTGGACGGGCCGCGGCATACTGCCCGTCAACTGGACGGCGCATCCGACGGCGCTGTTGCCGGTCTGGTTGGCGGATGACAGCGGCGCTCCCTACCTTGGCGATCCGCGCCGCGCGCTTGCCCGCATCCTCGACCGCTATGCCGCGCTCGGCCTGACGCCCGTCACCGCGACCGAACTCGAATTCTACCTTGTCGACCCGACCTCGCAGCGGCCTGTTGGACCGGTTTCACCGGTGACCGGGCGGCGCCTCGATTCCGACGCGGCGCTCTCGATCGACGAGGTCGACGATTTCGAAGCCTTCATCCACGATATCTACGAAGCCTGCCGCATGCAGGATATTCCTGTCGACACCGCCATTGCCGAAAACGGCGTCGGCCAGTTCGAGATCAACCTCAACCACGTCCCCGACGCCTTGCGCGCCGCGGACGATGCCGTGCTCTTCAAGCGCACCGTCAAGGGCATCGCGCGCAAGCATGGCTTCGCCGCCTGCTTCATGGCCAAGCCCTATGGCGAGCGCGCCGGCAATGGTTTCCACGTCCATTTCAGCGTCCTCGACAGGCAAGGCCGCAACATCTTCGACGACGGCTCGGATCAGGGCTCCGACACCATGCGCCATGCGGTCGGCGGCCTGCTTGCCGCCATGGCCCAAAGCACGCTGGTGTTCGCGCCGCATTTCAACTCCTACCGCCGGCTGCGGCCGCGATCCTATGCGCCGACCGCCGTCGCCTGGGGTTACGAAAACCGCATGGTGGCGATTCGCATTCCGGGCGGTCCGTCGGCCGCGCGGCGCATCGAGCATCGCGTCTCCGGCGCCGACGCCAATCCCTATCTGGTGCTGGCGGCGATCCTCGGCGCGGCGTTGATCGGCATCGAGCGCCAGCTCTCGCCCGGCGAGCCGACCGGCGGCGAGGGTCAGGGGCTGACGCTCGCCAAGCTGCCGCCCGACTGGGCCTCGGCGATCGCCGCCTTCGAGGCCGGCCCGCGCGTCGCCGAGATCTTCCCGGACGTGCTGCGCGACGCCTTCGTCGCTTGCAAGCGCCAGGAGCTGAACACGTTCGCCCTCAACGTCAGCGACTTCGAGATCGAGACCTATCTGGAGAGCGTCTGAGTTCCCACGGTGCATCGGGCACTTCCGTCAAACGTCCGTTCCACACCGCCGCTCCGCCATCTCCCGCAATTGATGCGGATCAAGGTCGCCACGCCGAGCCTCTGTTTTGGTCCCGTTCAGCTTCGCAGTCCTGAACGGAGTCCCTTGCCATGGTCGGCATCAAGTTGAGCCTTGAACGGATCCATCCTGTGCAGCCCGTGCTTTTCGGCGCGCCACGCAACGCAGGAGACCGTCTATGAAGGGTTCGGGTTCACTACGGTGGCTATTCCCCCTGATTCTGATCGCCCTCGCGGCAGCCGGCTACTACGCATGGCAGCGATCCAAGGACGGGGCGGCGTTGCCGCAAGGCATCGCCAGCGGTAACGGCCGCATCGAGGCGGTCGAAATCGACATCTCGACGAAGGCGGCCGGGCGGATCAAGGAGATCCTGGTCGGCGAGGGTGATTTCGTCAAAGCGGGCGAAGTGCTTGCCCGCATGGATACTGTGCAGCTCGAGGCACAGCGCCGCCAGGCCGAGGCGCAGCTTCAGCGCGCCACCATCGGGGTCGAGACCGCCGGCAGCCTGGTGACGCAACGCGAGGCCGAAAAGACGGCAGCGGCAGCGGTCGTCGCGCAACGCGAGGCCGAGCTCGACGCCGCCGAGCGGACCCTGGCGCGCTCGCAGCAGCTTGCGGTCAACAACACCGTCTCCCAGCAGGTCCTGGACAACGACCGCGCCGCCGAACAGAGCGCGAAGGCCGCCGTTGCCGCGGCGCGGGCCCAACTCGCCGCCAGCGAGGCGGCAATCAACGCGGCGCGGGCACAAGTGGTCGATGCCAAGGCCGCGGTCGATGCCGCGCAGGCCGCGATCGAAAGCATCGATGCCGATATCGACGACGCCACGCTGAAATCGCCGCGCGATGGACGTGTCCAATTCCGAGTGGCGGAACCCGGCGAGGTGCTCGCGGGCGGCGGACGCGTGCTCAACCTCGTCGATCTCGGCGATGTCTACATGACCTTCTTCCTGTCGACCGCGCAGGCTGGACGCGTCGCGATCGGCTCCGACGTACGCCTCGTGCTCGATGCGGCGCCGCAATACATCATCCCCGCCAAGGTGACCTTCGTCGCGGACGTCGCGCAGTTCACGCCCAAGACCGTCGAGACGGAGGAGGAACGCCTGAAGCTCATGTTCCGGATCAAGGCGCACATCTCGCCGGAGCTGCTCCGCAAGTATATCCAGCAGGTCAAGACCGGTCTGCCCGGCGTGGCCTATGTGCGGCTCGACCCGCAGGCTGAATGGCCGGCCGGCGTCCAAGGAAAGCTCGTGCAATGAATGCCCGGCCGGACGGCGCCGCCGCCTTCTCGCCGAAGCGGGTCGCGCGGCTGGAGAACGTCGGCCACGCCTACGGAAAGGTCAGGGCTCTCGATGCCGTAACGCTCGACTTCCCGGCCGGCGGCATGGTCGGCCTGATCGGGCCGGACGGCGTCGGCAAATCCAGCCTGCTTTCCCTGATCGCCGGAGCGCGGACGATACAGCAGGGGCATATCGAGGTGCTGGGCGGCGACATGGCCGATCTCCGCCACCGGCAGAGCGTCTACCCAAGGATCGCCTACATGCCGCAGGGCCTCGGCAAGAACCTCTATCCGACGCTGTCCGTCTTCGACAACATCGATTTCTTTGGCCGCCTGTTCGGGCACGACAGGTGGGAGCGCGAGCATCGCATCGGCGAGCTTCTGAGGCGCACCGGGCTCGCGCCTTTCGCCGACCGGCAGGCCGGCAAGCTTTCGGGCGGCATGAAGCAGAAGCTCGGCCTCTGCTGCGCCCTGATCCACGATCCGGACCTCTTGATCCTCGACGAGCCGACCACCGGCGTCGATCCGTTGTCGCGCCGCCAGTTCTGGGAACTGATCGGCGAGATCCGCGAGGGCCGCGACGGGATGAGCGTCATCATCGCGACGGCCTATATGGAGGAGGCCTCGCGGTTCGACTGGCTGGTGGCCATGGATGGAGGCAGGGTGCTCGCGTCCGGAACCCCGTCCGACCTGCTCGAAAGGACGGGCACACCCGATCTCGACGCGGCCTTCATCGCCCTTCTCCCTCCGGAGAAGCGCGACAGACATGAGGCTGTCGTGATCTCTCCGCGGCCTGCCGATGCCGACGGTGTATCCGCCATCGAGGCTGAACATCTTACCATGCGCTTCGGCGACTTCACCGCCGTCGACGACGTGAGCTTCCGCATCGGCCGCGGCGAAATCTTCGGCTTCCTGGGCTCGAATGGCTGCGGCAAGACGACCACCATGAAGATGCTGACCGGGCTGCTCGAGCCGAGCGAGGGCAAGGCACGGCTGTTTGGGCGCGAGATCGACCCCCACGACATCGAAGTGCGGCGGCGTGTCGGCTATATGTCGCAGGGGTTCTCCCTCTATTCGGAACTGACAGTTCGGCAAAACCTCGTGTTGCATGCCCGCCTCTTCGGCATGGCCGACGCCGCGATCCCGTCCCGGGTCGAGGAGGTCGCGCGGCAGTTCGGTCTGGCGGACAATGTCGACGCGCTGCCCGAAGCCCTGCCGCTCGGCATCCGCCAGCGGCTGTCGCTGGCGGTGGCGATGATCCATTCACCGGAGATC
>NZ_RZTO01000280.1:0-6986 GCF_003997225.1 Mesorhizobium sp. M2C.T.Ca.TU.002.02.1.1 | reverse complement strand
CCGCACCAGCTTTCCGGCGGCCAGCGCCAGCGCGTGGCGCTGGCGCGCGCCGTCGTCACCAAGCCGCGCGTGCTCCTGCTCGACGAGCCGCTCGGCGCGCTGGACAAGGCGCTGCGCGTCGACATGCAGATCGAGCTTAAGCGCATCCAGCGCGAGATCGGCATCACCACCATCTTCGTCACGCACGACCAGGAAGAGGCGCTGACGATGAGCGACCGCATCGGCATATTGCGCGACGGCCGGCTGGTGCAGGAGGGCCCGCCCGAGGAAATCTACGACAAGCCGCAAAGCGAGTTCGCCGCGACCTTCCTCGGCGACGCCAACATCTTTCGCGGCAATGCGACCGGCTCCGGGATCAAGCTGCCCGACGGCACGACGATCGCGGCTTCGACAGGCGCATCGGTGCCGGCCGGCGCCAAAGCGAGCTGCGCGGTCCGGCCCGAGCGCATCCGGATTTCCACCGGCGCGGCAAAGCCCGACCCAGCCAATGCCAACACGCTCACGGGGCAGGTCTCGAAGCGCATCTTCGCCGGCAACAACAGCACCTATTTCGTCGACCGTGACGGCCAGACGCTGAAGGTGATCGTCCAGAACACAGGTGCCGAGCGCCTGGCCGAAGGCGAGCCGGTGGTGCTCAGCTGGTCGCCGGACAGCACGGTGCTGATCGCCGCCTGAGATTGGGCGAGCCCCGCTCAAATCTCCGGAATGCTCTCGCGGAAAATCACCTGCAGCCGCGGCTGGTGGAGCTCGTAGGGCAAGCCCCTGACGGAGTGGGACAAGATGTTGAGCGCCTCCCTGGCCTCGACGCGCGGGTTCTGGTCGATCACCGCGTCGAGCGTGCCGTCGAGCAGAAGCTCCTTGGTGCCGTCCGTCACCTCGTGGCCGAGGAAGATGATCTCCTTCGCACGTCCGCGTTCCTTCAGCGCGCGGGCGATGCCGGTGTTGCCGGCGCCGACATTGTAGATGGCGGCAAGGTCGGGGTGACGCTCGAGCAAGGCGGAGGCCTCCGAATAGGCCTTTTCGCGGTCGTCGAGCATTTCACGCATCTCGACGATCTCGAGGTTGGGGGATTCCTCTGCGACGATATGGCGGAAACCCATCTCGCGTTCCTCATGGCCGCGATAGGCGAGCGAGCCGGCGAACAGCGCCACCTTGCCCGGACGTCCGGCACCCATGAAGCGGTTGAGAAGATAGCCGGCCAGCCGCCCGGCGGCGCGGTTGTCGATGCCGATATAGGCGACCCGCGGCACATGCAGGATGTCGGAGGCGATGGTCACGACCTTGATGTCGCTCGCCGACAGCGAGCGGATCGCCTCGCGCACTGTGGGATGGTCAAGCGCGATGACGCCGACGCCTTGCGTCTGGCCATGCAGGTCCTGCAGCAGGCGGGCGAGCCGATCGGGGTTGAAGCCTTCGATGGTCGTCACGCGGACATCGAGGTCGGGCCGCGTCAGTGCCTGCGCCTCGATGTGGCGGTGTAAGAGCTTGATGAAGGAGTTGGTGCCGGCGGGCAGCGCGAAATCGAGCCTGACCGTCTGTCCCGGCACGGCGCGCTGCGGCGCGCCGTTCGACGTCTCGGCGATGTAGCCCAGGCGCTGCGCCATCTCGATGACGATTTCGCGCGTGCGGGCGCGTACGCCCGGCCGGTTGTTGAGCACGCGGTCGACCGTGGCCGGAGAAACGCCGGCTTCGCGGGCTATGTCTGTCAGGGTTGACCGCACGTCGAGCACCTCATCGCAAGCATCAAAATCACGCAGCGTCCACTCAGTTCCGGAAAACGCCTCAGCGGCAACCGCGATTCTGATGTGAAATGATGTAACCGCCCTTGGCTTGCGCGCAAGCCGGCGCGGTACATAAGGCGGCGAAGGTCCGGCCAAGGCGGCCGGATCGAGGCGAAAGCCCCTCAAATCCAAGCAATGGGTGCGATGTGAAGGGTTCGGCGGACTGCATTTTCTCCCTCATTTGCGATCTTATGACGTGTTTTGAGTATTTATGATGTTGACAGCCTTCACACGCTGTCGTCAATATCCCTCACGTGGGCCATGGAGGAACAGGCCCCGAGGGAGGAATTCGATGTCTCAATTGATCCGCATGTCGCGGCGCCGCCTTTTGGCGTCCGGAGGAAAGGCCGCGGTGTTCGTCGCCGCGACCGGTATTGCACCGCAGTTCATTCGTCCCGGCCGCGCCTTCGCGGCGGACGCGCTGGCACCCGGCATGATCGGCGGCCCGACCGGCTTCGACGGCGCGGAGCGCTATCAATACGGAGCCGACACGCCGGAAGGGCGCGCCGTCGAGGCGGCCAAGGCCCTGAAGGCGGCCGGCAAGGCGCCGGCGAAGATCGTTCTCGGCCTGTCCGACGGCTCGATCGGCCAGCTGACCAAGCCGTTCCCGGCCGGCGCGCCGTCGATCAAGGATCTGTGGGAGAAGGAAACCGGCATCCAGATCGAGATCGTCGGCCTGCCCAACGGCCAGGAATTCACCAAGACGATGCAGGACATCTCCACCAAGGGTGGGGCCTACGACATCTACTCGACCGAATGGAACCGGCTTGGCGATCTCGCCGAAACCGGCGGCATCGCCAAGCTCGACGACTTCGTCGCCAAGCACAAGCCGGAGTGGGACGACCCGAAGCAGGGCTACGTCAACGGCGCCAAGGGCGTGTCGCTGCTCAACCAGTATCGCGGCTCGACCTATGGCGTGTCGCTGGACGGCGACTTCCAGACCTGGGTCTACCGCACGGATCTGTTCAGCGATGCCGCCGAGCAGAAAGCCTTCAAGGACAAATATGGTTACGACCTGGCGCCGCCGAAGACTTGGAAGCAGCACAGCGACGTCGCGGCCTTCTTCCAGCGGCCGGACAAGGGCCTGTTCGGTTCGACCGACCTGCGCAACCAGGGCTGGGGCTATACCAACTGGTACCAGCGCTATGTCTCGATGGCCTCGCCCAACCAGTTCCTGTTCGGCGATGACGGCAAGCCGCTGATCAATTCCGAGCAAGGCATCGCGGCGGCGAAGGAATATGTGGATTCGCTGGCGCACCATTCGCCGGACGCGATCTCGTGGGGCTGGCCGGAGCAGTATGGCAATTTCGCCAAGGGCGGTGCGGCGATGACCTGCGCCTTCTCCAACCTGCCGAAATTCCTCGACAATGCCGGCAACAAAGATTCCGCCGTCACCGGCAAGATCGGCTCGATGCTGCCGCCGGGACGCGAGATCGAAGGCAAGCTGATCAGCCGCTCGGTGCTCTGGTTCTCGCTGACCGGCATGGTCTCGTCGCAGTCGAAGAATCCGGAGGCCGCCTATCTCTTGCTGCAGTGGCTCGGCTCGGCCCGCATCTATGCCTGGATGAGCGCCAATCCCGGCGGCTATCTCGATCCCTTCCGGCTGTCGGACTTTTCCGATCCGCTGGTACGCCAGACCTATCACGCCTACCACATGGACGTGGTGCGCGAGACGGTGGCGCGCACGGTGCCGACCATCAACTATCCCGGTGCCACCGCCTTCCACAACGCGCTCGACGAGAACCTCGTCGCCTCGCTGACCAAGGCCAAGACGCCGGAGCAGGCGATGGCCGACACGGAGCGGGAGTGGAAGAAGATCGCGCGCCGCATCGGCGAGGACAAGCTCCTCGAAGCCATCAAGACCAACAAGGAGGCCTGGCCGACCGTTCTCGATCCGATCAGCTGATCCGCCTCCCTGGATCAGAACCGGAGGGGAGGGGCGTCAGCTCTTCCCTCCTTCCTAACGCCACCAGCAAAGCAGCCAGATGAAGCGTTCCGTTCCTTTCGAGATATTCCGCTACGCCGCGATCCTCGCGGCGATGGCGGTGACGCTGGTGCCGATCCTGTGGATGGTGTCGATGGCCTTCAAGCCGATCGGCGAGTGGTCGGCGACGGGCGCCGACCTGACCTGGTGGCCGAAGCAGCCGACGCTTGCCAATTTCCAGTTCGTGTTCGGCCACTCCACCAACGACCTGATCGTCGCGCTCGACCACACGGCGGTGAAGCCGATCCTGTCGTCGCTCTTATCGGCGGTGTTCGGAACCGTGATCGCCATGTCGGCGGGCACTGCCGCAGCCTATGGCTTGTCGCGCTTCGGCTCCGGCCAGAACCTGCCGCTGGCGCTGATCCAGCTCAGGCTGTTTCCGCCGATGGCCGTCATGATCCCGGTGATGATCATGTGGGCCTTCCTCAATCTCAACGACACATGGTGGGGGCTGGCGCTGATCTACGGCATCGTCACGCTGCCCTTCGCCTTCTGGCTGATGAAGACCTTCTTCGACGACATGCCGCGCGAGATCGAGGAGGCCGCGCTCGTCGAGGGCTGCTCGCGGCTGCGCGTCTTCACCCGCATCACGCTGCCGATGATGCGCGCGCCGCTGGCGAGCGCCGCGCTCTTCGTGTTCATCCTCAACTGGTCGGATTACCTCATCGCACTGCTGCTCACGACGCGCGAATGGGTGACGATCCCCGTCTATATGGCGTCGCTGTCGTCCTCGATGACCGGACAGCTCTACGGCGCCAAGGCCGCGCTCGGCCTGATCGCGGCGGTGCCGCCGGTGATCATGGGCATCGCCATCCAGCGTCACCTGGTGCGTGGGCTGACCTTCGGAGCGCTCAAGCAATGAGCGCGCTGACGGCGATGATCTCGGAGGACAAGATGGCCGCGCGGACAAAGTCCGTCACGCCTGACGAGGGCGCGCGGCTCGGTTTCCGCCTGACCCTGCCGGCGCAGATCCTGGTGCTGTTCATCTCCGCCTTTCCGCTTTTGATGCAGCTCTACATCAGCGTCACCGACTGGTCGCCGCTTTCGGGCGTCGGCTGGTGGAACGCCTGGGAGATGTGGAACAGCTTCGCCAACTACACCGACCTCGCGGCCGACACGCGCTTCTGGAGCGCGCTGCAGCGCACGGCGATCGTCATGCTGGTCTGCGTGCCGGCGGAGTTTCTGCTGGGTCTCGCGCTGGCGACGCTGTTTGCCGACGACTTTCCCGGCAAGCGGATCTTCTATTCGATCCTCTTGATGCCGATGATGGTCGTGCCCGCGGTCGCCGGCTACATGTTCTTCATGCTGTTCCAGTCGGGCGGCCCGGTGAACGACATCCTGTCACGGATCGTTGGCGCGCCGGTCACCATCGCCTGGCTGTCGGATCCGACCCTGGCGCTGATCGCCGTCATGGTCGCCGACATCTGGCAGTGGACGCCGCTGATGTTCCTCATTCTGCTCGCCGGCCTGGTCGGCGTGCCGGAGGATCAGATGAAGGCGGCGACGCTGCTCGGCGCCAATGCCTGGCAGCGCTTCACCACCATCGTCCTGCCGAAGATGAAGACGATCATCATCATCGCCTTGGCGATCCGGGTGATCGAGAATTTCAAGATCTTCGACACGCTCTACATCATGACCGGCGGCGGCCCCGGCGTCGCCACCGAGACGATCTCCGTCTATATCTACAAGGTCACCACGCAGGACCTGATCTGGGGCTATGTGGCGGCAATCGCGCTTGCCATCCTGATCGTTCTCTCGATCGTCGCGGTCTACGCCATGAAGCGCATGGCGAAGGCGCGGGAGGTGCCGGCATGAGCGCCATCCATCTGCAGAATCTGGTCAAGAAGTTCGGCGACTTCACCGCGCTGAAGACGATGGACCTCGAAATCGCCGATGGCGAGTTCATGGCGCTGCTCGGACCTTCGGGCTGCGGCAAGTCGACGACGATGAACATGATCGCCGGCATGGAAGAGCCGACCAGCGGCAAGATCCTGTTCGGCGAGCGCGACATGGCCGGCGTGCCGATGGGGCGGCGCGGTGTCGGCTTCGTCTTCCAGAACTACGCCATCTTCACCCATATGACGGTGCGCCAGAACCTTGCCTATGGGCCGAAGATGCGCGGCGCCGCCAAGGCCGAGATCGACCGCCGCGTCGGCGCCATCGCCGAGATGCTGCAGTTGACGCCATTGCTCGACCGCAAGGCGGACCGGCTCTCGGTCAACATCCTGCAGCGCGTGGCGATCGGCCGCTCGGCGATCATGGAGCCGGCGATCTTCCTGCTCGACGAGCCGCTCTCCAATGTCGATGCCGCCTTCCGGGCGGTGATGCGCACCGAGCTCAAGCAGCTGCAACGTCAGTTCAGGCAGACCATGGTCTATGTCACGCATGACCAGCTCGAGGCCATGACCATGGCCGACCGCATCGCGGTGATGGATCACGGCGTGCTGCAGCAGGTCGGCACGCCGCTCGAGGTCTACAACAATCCGGCCAATGTCTTCGTCGCGCGCTTCATCGGCGCGCCGGGCATGAACCTGCTCAAGGGCAGGCCGGCCGAAAGCGATCGCGGGCTGGTCATCGATCTCGGGCCGCTCGGCGTCACGCCGCCCTTGCCGGACGAACTGGCTTCGGCCGTGCGCGCGGCGCGCGGCGACGTGCTCTATGGCTTCCGGCCCGAGCAGGTGGCGCTTGCCGAGCGCGGGCTGTCGATGCCGGTGAGCTTCGTCGAGCGAATAGGCGCGCGCACCATCGTCCATCTCGGCGAAGGCGAGAGCGCGGTGAAGGCGGTGTTCGAGAACGACGTCGGGCTGTCGGTGGGGCAGACGGCGGTCGTCGCGCCGCCGGCCTCGTCGGTGCGCGTCTTCGATGCCGCCACCGGCCTCGCAGTGAAGGCGGGCTGAGCCATGGCCGATATCGTTTTCCGCAATGTCACCAAACGCTACGGCAACACGCTTGCCGTCGACGATGCTTCCTTCACCGTCAACGACAACGAGTTCTTCTGCTTCTTCGGCCCGCCGCTGTCGGGCAAGTCGACGATCCTGCGCCTTGTGCTCGGCCTGGAAGCGCCGGATCAGGGCGAGATCCTGATCGGCGGCAAGCCGGTCAACAGCGTCTCGCCGGCGGAACGCAACGTCGCCATGGTGTTCCAGAACCTGGCGCTGTTCCCGCATATGAGCGCGCGCGACAATGTCCGCTTCCCGCTGGTCGAGCGGAAGGTCGCCGAA
>NZ_RZTO01000027.1:0-17317 GCF_003997225.1 Mesorhizobium sp. M2C.T.Ca.TU.002.02.1.1 | reverse complement strand
GGTAGCGCATGCCTTCGACCGTCTTGTCGCTGACCACTCTCTTGGCCACCGCCATCGCCTCCTCCTCGCTGCGGACCAGGAAGGTCGGCTCGATCAGATAGCCCTGCATCAGCGCCGCGCAGCCGACGGCGGCCTGCAGCGGCGTCGTCGACACGCCATGGCCGAAGGCGATGGTGAACGAGTTGACCTGTTTCCAGACCTTGGGTTCGGTCGGACGGGCGACCTCGGGCAGCTCGGTCTGCATCCTGTCCAGAATGCCAAGGCGGTGCAGGAATTCGCGGTGCCCCTCGATGCCGACCAGCTCGGCCTCCCTGGCCGACCCGATATTGGATGAATAGAGGAACACTTCCGGCAGCGACAGCACGCGGTTCTTGCCGTGGAAATCGTGGATGGCCTGGTGGCCGACCCGGATCGGATGCGACGCGTCGAAGCGGCTGTTCATCGTCGCCTTGCCGGAATCGAGCGCCATGGCCGAGGTGAAGCTCTTGAAGGTCGAGCCCATCTCGTAGAGACCCGCGGACATGCGGTTCAGCCGGTCCTTTTCCTGCGCATTGTAAGGGTTGTTCGGATCGAAGTCCGGCACCGAGGCCATCGCCATCACTTCGCCCGTCTTGATGTTCAGCACGACGGCGCCCGCGCCCATGGCGCGATAACGCTCCAGGCCGGCGGCGATCTCGTCGCGCACCACATGCTGGACGCGCAGATCGATCGAAAGCTTGACCGGCTTCAGGTCCCTGGCCACCGCAAGGCCCGACGCCTGCAGGTCGCTCAGCCCCTGCTCGTCGATATACTTCTCCATGCCGGAGATGCCCTGGTTGTCGATGTTGGTCAGACCGACGATATAGGACGAGGTCTCGCCGCTCGGATAGAAGCGCCGCTTCTCGGTGCGGAATCCGAGGCCCGGGATGCCCAGCGCCAGGATGTCGGACTGCTGCTTCGGAGTCAGCTGGCGCTGCAGCCAGACGAAGCCGGCGCCGCTCTTGAGCTTGCGGTAGGTCTGCTCGTAGTCGATCTCGGGCAACACGGTCGACAATTTCTCGATCGCTTCGTCGGCGTCGACGATGCGGCGCGGCTCGGCGAATAGCGACGCCGTCTTGATGTCGGTCGCCAGCACTTCGCCGTTGCGGTCGACGATATCCGGACGCGACGCCGTGACCCGGCTCTCCGGGCCGCCCGAAAGATCCGGATTCTGCAGCCCGAGATAGACGAGCCTGCCGGCAATGGTCGAATAGATGGTGAAGAACACCGCCATGGTCATGACGATGCGCGTCCTTGCCTTGCCGCCCGTCGCCTTGCGGGCCGCATCGACGACGATCGAGCCGTCCTCTGCCTGCTTCTTTCGGCGCTTCAGCAGGTCACCGATCCTTGGAAGCCCGCTGATCATTGAACGGTGCTCCCGGTGACCACTGGATCCTTGCCGTCCGTTGGCTCCTTGCCCGAATTGTCGGCCATGCCGCCAAGCCGCTGCGAGGAGAGGTCCTCGATGGTCACGGGTTTCACGGGAATGTCGTCGAGGCTGCCGATCTGGTGCGCGTTGACCGGCTCGAGTCCGAGCTGGCTCTTATAGACGTCGGCAAGCTTCTGCAGCCGCGACGGCTGGGTGAGCAGGCTCCAGTCCGCCTTGAGGAGATCGATCGTTTCTTCCTCGTAATGGATCTGCGCCTGGATCTTCTGCACCGCCGCCAATTGCTCTTCGGCTTCCCGCTTCGTCTTGTAGGTCAGGGCCGCGGCCGAGACCATGACGGCGATCAGGACTATGTCGCTGGTACGAAACACGTGCTCACCTCTCCCCCGGCCGCTCGGCGGCGGGAAGCTTTGGAAGGCCGAAAATCGAAAAATCGCCGGCGCGCGCCGGCGCATCGGTGCGGATCGCCGCGCGCAGCCTGGCCGAGCGCGCCCGCGGATTGGCGTCCAGCTCGGCTTCTCCGGGCGTCACGCCGCCGCCGGCCTTGCGGAAGGTCGCGACGTGCTGGGGCGTATCGGGCATGTGGCGAGAGCCGCTTGCGGCTTCGGAACGGTCGGCGATGAAGCGCTTGACGATGCGATCTTCCAGGGAATGGAACGTCACCACCGCAAGCCGACCGCCGGGCTTCAGCACACGCTCGGCGGCGAGCAGCGCTCTTGCCAGCTCGCCAAGCTCGTCATTGACGAAGATGCGCAGCGCCTGGAAGACGCGCGTGGCCGGATGGATCTTGTCCTTCGGCCCCCGTCCGATATGCGTTTGGATGGCATCGGCGAGATCGAGCGTGCGCTCGAAAGGCTTCTTCTCGCGCCGGCTCTCGATCATGCGCGCGATGCGTCCGGCATGGCGTTCCTCGCCGAGAAAGCCGAAGATGCGGGCAAGATCGCCCGCCTTGAAGGTATTGACGACGTCGGCCGCTGAGAGACCCGCCTGCGCCATGCGCATATCGAGCGGCCCGTCGGCGCGAAAGGAAAAACCGCGCTCGGCCTGGTCGAGCTGCATGGACGAGACGCCGATGTCGAGCACGACGCCGTCGGCGCTTTCGACATGCTCGTCCAGTGTCGAGAACGGCGCCTGGACCAGCCTCAGCCGGCCGCCGGCCCGTTCTTCGAGCGCCCTGCCCGCCGTGATCGCGTCCGGGTCGCGGTCGATGGCGACGACAGAAGCGCCGCGATCGAGGATGGCGCCGGTGTAGCCGCCGGCCCCGAATGTCCCATCGATGATGGTATCGCCGGCCTTCGGCGCAAGCGCGTCGAGCACCTCGGCAAGGAGGACCGGAATGTGACGGGCCAGTCCGCCAACGGCGTGAGGGTCATCGCCGTGGCCAGCCATCATTCCGATCGCTCCCCGGGCTTCGTCCCCTGCCGAAGCTGCAAAAGCCTGGCCCGCGCTTGCGCCCCATAGGCGGCAAGCCGTCCCGGCTCCCAAACCTGAAAGAAATTGCCGCGGCCGACAAAGGCCACCTCGCTCGAGATGCCCGTATGCTCGCGGATGAAATCGGTCATGGTGATGCGGCCGTCCTGGTCCAGTTTCAGAAACGTGCCGTCGCCATGGCAGAAGAACGACATGTCGTCCGCCGTCTGCAGGAATGGATCCTCCAGCGCGATCCGCTGCTCGTAGCGGTCGAGCAAATCGAGGCCGCCGACATCCATGGCCGGCAGGTCCAGGCAGCGCAGCGCATAGAGTTCCGAATAGCCGCGTTTCTGCACCACGGCGCGGAAATGCGCCGGAACGGACACCCGCCCCTTCGCATCGATCCTGTTCACCGCATTTGACAGAAACCGGTCCAATGAACGCTACAGCCGCTTCCGCCGCCGTACCCCTTCCCATGTTGTTCTCCGCGCCCTGGCGCTCGCGACAAATCGCTTCGTTCACCGGGGCGAAAACCGGCAAACGCGCAGCCGCCGCGGCTGCCCGATTGGCGTACGCTTCACCCTGACGCGGAACGAAAGCTTGATGATGCGAATGGGATAACATGGGGTGCTATGGGCGTCAACGGGAACAGGCATCACAAACACGCGCGCCACAACCAGAAAGCGCAGGCTGAACGCGCGTCTCGTTTTTATGCTCTATTAAGCCTAACGAAGCGTTTAGAGCCCTCTGGCCCAAAAAGACGCAGCTTGCTGCGGACGGCCGGCGCGCATAGCGTCGGTTGAAGTTTTCTGCCCTAGCCAAGGATCGAGTTGATGCCCGACACCGCGAAGTCACGCGCCGCGACACTTGCCCATCTGCGCAGCGCCGGTTTCGCCAAGGGCGATCCCATCCCCTTGCCGCTGACCATGGCCTCGATCTTCCATGCGCCCGGCGACGCGACCGGCTTCGATCAATATGGCCGCTTCAGCAACCCGACCTGGCATGCCGTCGAGCATGCGCTTGGCCATCTGGAAGATGCGCAATGCGTTGCCTTCCCGTCGGGAATGGCGGCGATTTCCGCGGCTTTCTTCGCGCTCGTCAAATCGGGCGACCGCGTCCTCTTGCCGTCGGACGGCTATCACACGACCCGCGCGCTGGCCGAACGTTTCCTGAAACCGCTCGGCGTTGGCTATGACGTGCGGCCGACGGCAAGCATGCTCGACGGCGGTTTCGCCGGCTACCGGGCTGTCTTCGTCGAGAGCCCGTCGAACCCGCGGCTGGACATCTGCGACATAATCGCCGTCGCCAAGGCCGTCCATGCGCAAGGAGGTGTCCTGATCGTCGACAACACGACGATGACGCCTTTCGGCCAGCGCCCGCTCGATCTTGGCGCGGACATCGTGGTCTCGGCCGACACCAAGGCGATCAATGGCCACTCCGACGTTCTCTTCGGTCATGTCGCCAGCCGCGATGCCGACATTGTCGCCAGGGTGAAGGATTGGCGCGAGACGGCTGGCGGCATCCCCGGTCCGTTCGAGGCATGGCTCGTGCATCGCGGCATCGAGACGCTGGAAGTGCGCTTCGACCGCATGTGCTCGTCGGCTGAAACCATCGCGCGGCGGCTGAAGGGTCACCGCGCCGTCAGCGGCCTGCGCTTCCCCGGGCTCGAGGGCGACGCCTCGCACAATCTGGCGCGCGCCCAGATGGAGCGCTTCGGCTTCCTGATTTCCTTCGAGCTCGCCTCCGAAGAACAGGCTGAGGCGTTCATCGACGGTTGTCCGCTTATCGAAGCCGCAACGTCCTTTGGCGGCGTGCACACATCGGCCGAGCGGCGCTCGAAGCGCGGCGATGCCGTGCCTCCGGGCTTCGTGCGCCTGGCGATCGGCTGCGAGCCGGTCGAGGAACTCTGGCAGGCGATCGAGTCGTCGCTGGACAAGGTCACCAGCTAGTCCGACCGCTAAATCAGATCGTCAGCCACGATTTTGCGCCGGCCATGCAGCACGCGGAGGATTTCGATCGCATCGTCGCCGACGCGGTAAAAGGTGAGATACTCGCCAACGACGAGATGGCGGAGGCCCGGAGCAATGTCATCCCGTAAAGGACCAGATGAAGGGTAAATAGCGAGTTGCTGCCAGCGGTTTTCGATGCGATCGAGCAGCCGGTCCGCTGCAGCTTCGCTGTCACGCGCAACATACTGCCATATCGCGATCAAATCCTCTTCGGCATGCGAGGTTCGAACGATAGGCAGCAAGTGTCATACCGCTCCGCCAGACCGAAAGCGCCGGCGCGCTTCAGCCTTGATTTCGTCCATCGATGCAAACCGTCCCGGTCCGCTGTCGATGCCCTCCTGCACCAGCTTGCGCAACTCCTCGACGGTGTAGCCGAGCAGGTCGCGGCGATCCTTCCATTGCCTGAGCGCATCTCGGATCACTTCGCTCGCGGAAGCATACTCTCCGGCGGCGACGACATCGTCGACGGCCGCCGCCAGTTCCGGCGAAAGCGTGATGCTGCGTTTGTCGACATGGCCCATGATGCACTCCTGTTCTGTTCTTCCCTCAAGGTACGATTTAATCGTACCAGCTTCAAGGAACAGTTCATTGCGTTCAGGGCGATTACGCCCCGACGTTGAATCAAGACATTGAATCAAAAGGCACGCCTTCTGGCGTAACCTCCTGATCCCGTTCAGCTATCGCTACGAGAAAATTGCCAGCTGGCCTGTAAGCCGGGTTCTGTATGGCCCTCGCCTCGCGGCGAGAACGTGGCGGCCATTCATCTTGGGCGCATGTTGCCATGCGCCTCACGCAACCTACCCGGACGGTGGGCCGGAAAC
Source organism: Mesorhizobium sp. M2C.T.Ca.TU.002.02.1.1 (assembly GCF_003997225.1). Taxonomy (NCBI): domain Bacteria; kingdom Pseudomonadati; phylum Pseudomonadota; class Alphaproteobacteria; order Hyphomicrobiales; family Phyllobacteriaceae; genus Mesorhizobium; species Mesorhizobium sp. M2C.T.Ca.TU.002.02.1.1. Next base: position 11,672 of record NZ_RZTO01000027.1, on the reverse strand, counting down.
AGCCCTCGAGGGTTTCCCCTCGCACCGCCCCTATTCGGTTTTGCTCCCGGTGGGGTTTGCCCTGCCGCTCCTGTTGCCAGTCGCGCGGTGGGCTCTTACCCCACCCTTTCACCCTTGCCGCGGCAATGCCGCGGCGGTTTGCTTTCTGTGGCACTTTCCCTGGGGTCGCCCCCGCCGGCCGTTAGCCGGCACCGTGTCTCCATGGAGCCCGGACTTTCCTCACCCGCAGCCTTTCGGCTCTCGCGGGCGCGGCCGCCCGGCCAGCTGGCAAGCGCGTATAAAGGGATTCCCACTTGAAAACGCAAACGAAAAAAGCGGGGGAGCGCCCGAAACGAAGCGGTTTGGGACAACGACATGCATGAAACAGGCACGCATCGCCCAAATCCACTTCGGCGGACGGACTCAGGCCGGCGAACCCAACGCCGCCATCTGCACCTTCACCTTGCTGCAATAGGCGGCCGAAACCGGATTCATCCGTCTGGCGCCGTGACCGGCATTGTATTTCAGGATCGTGCCGCAGGTGGTGCCGCCGCCGAGACCTTGCGCCATGGCGAGATATTTCATGCCGTATTTGATGTTGGTGTCGGGATCGAACAGCCCCTTGGCCGAACCGGTGTAGCCCATCATGCGCGCCGTGGCGGGCTTGATCTGCATCAGGCCGATCTCGCCGGCGCTGCCGACCATGTTCGGCCTGTAGTTGCTTTCGATCTTGATGACGGCCCTCGCCAGCGACACCGGCACACCATAGCTCCCGGCATACCGGGCAATGATCGCCGAATACTGGCCGCCGCCCGTCGCCGAGGCCGACAAAGCCGGCTTCTCAGGATGGATGGAAGCTGTCGCGGTCATGTCGATGGTCTGCCTGTTGCGCTTCGAATTGCGCCTTGCCGTTCTTTTCGCCGCTTTCGCGACAGCGACCTTCTCTACCTTGGTCGGGGCGGTTCTTTTGATCTTTGAGCTCTTGGCGGTCGGGCTTGCCTTCGGTGCCGCGGGGGCCGCGGCAATGCCATTGTCAGCCCGCAAGCTCAGAGGGGCACTGTTCGCTGGATTGAAGGCAAGAGTCATCACTCCGGCAGCAACGGCTGCCGCTACAACGGTCAATCTTTGCATGTAGTCCTGTTCTGTTAGAGCCGCGCGAAGAACTTCGCGCAGTTAGGTCAACTCAACGTCGGGCATCTTGGGGGGATAGACGCCCGACAACTTGCGGGAAAGGCGTTTGGAGGCGGAATTGGCGGCAATGAAGGCGGCGCAATTCACTTTAAATGACAGATTGTAATTTAAGGCACCTGGTGAGGCTATTTCGCGTCGGTCGCCTTTGCGGAAGCCAGGAGCCTTTCCAGCGTGCGGATTGTCGATTTGTCCGCCACACCGTCAACCAGGCGCCGCCGGAAATGCCGCTGGAAGGCCGCCACCACGATCTCCGTCTGCCGGTCGTAGACACAGGATATCTCGACGCCATAGCCGTAGAGCGCCAGCATCGACTGCAGTGTCTCGACATCGGAGCCGGTGTCGCCGGCCTTCAGCGCGGCGCCGGGCTTTATCGCCGCGGCCGGCACGAGGTGGCCGACACCGGCCGTGAACAGCGCCTTCCAGGGAAATTTCTCGCCGGGATCGACCTTGCGGCCCGGGGCCACATCCGAGTGCGCGAGCACCCTTGCCGCGGGGATCGAATAACGGCCCACGATACCCGCGCACAACTCGATCACGGCGCCGATCTGTCGCCTCGGGAAAGCCTTATAGCCCAGCGAATGCCCAGGATTGACGATCTCGATGCCGACCGAACAGGAGTTGATGTCGGTACGGCCGAGCCAGGAGCTCTTGCCGGCATGCCAAGCGCGGTCGCTCTCGCGCACCATCTGCACGATGCGGCCGTCTTCATGAACAAGATAGTGCGAGGATACTTCGCTTGCCGGATCGCACAGCCACGCCTCGGCGCCGGCGCCGCTTGCCATGCCGGTATAATGCAACACGATCATATCGGGCCGAAGCGTCTCGCGGCGCGGACCGAAATTCGGCGACACCCGGACCTCGGCGCCTGGCTGGTCGGGCGAAAAGCCGCTCATGCGTGCCTGAGGCCCCGCTCGATCATCTCATAGGCGGCATTGATCGCCGCGACCCTGGTCGTGGCGATCTTGATGAATTCCTGCGGCAGGCCGCGCGCGATCAACCTATCCGGATGATTGTCGGAGACCAGCTTGCGATAGCGTTTTCTGATCTCCTCGAACGGCTTGCCGCGTTCGATGCCCAGAACGACGTAAGGATCGGCGGCGCCGAGATTGACGTGCCTGGACAGGATCGCCTCGTAATGCACCTCGTCGATCCGAAAGATCTCGGCGATCCGGTGCAGGAACTGCCCTTCCCGCTCATGGATGAGCCCGTCCGCCTTGGCGATATGGAACAGCCCGTCGAGTATGTCTTCCAGCATCATGCAGTTGGCATGGCCGGAACCGCAGAGCTGCGCCATGCGCTGGGCATAGGTCTCGAAGCCGGCGACGTCCTGCTTGGCGATATCGTAAAGCCGCGCCACATTGCGTGTCTCGCTCGGCGGCACCTCGAAGATTTCCTGGAAGGCGCGCACCTCGTCCTGCGTCACGATGCCGTCGGCCTTGGCCATCTTGGCCGAAAGCGCGATCATCGCCACCGAGAAAGCCACGCGCCGGCGCAGGTCCGGATCGCCGGAAAACACGGTGCGCACGGCTTCGACGACATCCGCGACTCCCGAGGACGCCGACGACGAAACACGAGCGATGAAGTCGCCAAGGCGGTCCCAAATCGACATGTCGGCTTCATAGTGCGAACCGGGCGGTTCTATCAAGCCGGGACGATGCCGCAGGGTAATCGCGATGTACGGGATCGATGGCGCAAAAAGAAGGCCGGCAATGCCGGCCTTCTCGGAACCGTTGGCCGGCCCTTACTGCGCAGGCGCGGCAGGAGCCGGATTTGTTGCCGGAGCCGGTTCAGCGGGCTTCGAAGCGTCGGGCGAAGCCGGCTTCATGGGCTGCTCGTTGGCCGGCGGATTGGTACTCTGGGTGGTGGTGGTGTCGGTGCCCTTGCCACTGTCGCTACAAGCCGCGACCCCCAGCAGGGCGAGCGCCGACACAGACGCCAGAATGATCTTCTTCATGGTATCTCTCCTTCAACAGACGCTCACATTTCGGTGAGCGGTCGCAGGGGAAATGCATAAGCTGGCTGCCGGTTTCGTAACGTTGCATTTCTATGTGTAACATCAACTTGCGATTGCTGGCGCGGAAATCCCGAACTAACAGAACATACGCTCGAAGACATGATGGATAAGCAGAATGCCGGCAGCCGCGAAAACAAAGAAATGGGACTTCTGGATCGACCGCGGCGGCACTTTCACCGACATCATCGGCCGTGATCCGCAGGGACACCTGCACCCTCGAAAACTTCTTTCCGAGAATCCCGAGGCCTATGCGGACGCCGCTATCCAGGGCATCCGTGACCTGCTGGGCTTGAAAGCGGGCGCCGCCATTTCCGCCGCCGCGATCGGCGACGTCAAAATGGGCACGACCGTTGCCACCAATGCGTTGCTCGAGCGCAAGGGCGACCGCGTGCTTCTGCTCATCACCAAGGGTTTTCGCGACGCCTTGCGCATCGCCTATCAGGCGAGGCCGGACATCTTCGCCAAGGAGATCATCCTACCGGAGCAGCTCTACGAGCGCGTCGTCGAGATCGACGAGCGCGTGCGCGCCGACGGCTGCGTCGAGCGCCTGCTCGACATCGCGGCCTGCCGCCCGGCGATCGAACAGGCCAGGGCGGACGGCATCGACGCGGTCGCGATCGTCTTCATGCATGCCTGGAAATATCCGGACCACGAAAAGGCCGTCGCGAAAGTCTGCCGCAAAATCGGCTTCAGCCAGATCTCGGTCTCCCACGAGGTCTCGCCGCTCATCAAGCTGGTCGGCCGCGGCGACACCACCGTGGTCGACGCTTATCTGTCGCCTATCCTGTCGCGTTACGTGCAGCGGGTGGCGAGAGAGCTGGGCCCCGGCCCGCGCCTGATGTTCATGATGTCGTCTGGCGGACTGACCGCCGCCGACATGTTCCAGGGCAAGGACGCGCTGCTTTCGGGGCCGGCAGGCGGAGTCGTCGGCATGGTCGAGACGGCGAAGCTCGCAGGCTTCGAGAAGGTCATCGGTTTCGACATGGGCGGCACCTCGACCGACGTTGCCCACTATGATGGGGAATACGAACGCGCCTTCGACACCGAGGTCGCCGGCGTGCGCATCCGCGCGCCGATGATGCGCATCCACACCGTCGCCGCCGGCGGTGGCTCGATCCTGCATTATGAAGCGGGCCGTTTCCGCGTCGGCCCGGATTCCGCCGGCGCCAATCCAGGCCCCGCCGCTTACCGGCGCGGTGGTCCGCTCGCCGTCACCGACGCCAATGTCATGCTCGGCAAATTGCAGCCCGATTTCTTCCCGGCGATCTTCGGCGCGGGCCAGGACCAGCCACTCGACATCGGCACGGTGCGCGAAAAATTTGCAGCGCTTGCCGCCGAGATCGGCGACGGCCGAACGCCCGAGGCGGTGGCCGAAGGCTTTGTCACCATCGCTGTCGAGAACATGGCCAACGCCATCAAGAAGATCTCGGTGCAGCGCGGCTATGATGTCACGGAATATCTCCTGAACTGCTTCGGCGGCGCCGGCGGCCAGCACGCCTGCCTCGTCGCCGACGCGCTCGGCATGGAGGCCGTGCTCATCCATCCCTTTTCGGGGCTGCTTTCGGCTTACGGCATCGGCCTTTCGTCGGTCTTCGCCTCACGCCAGCAGGCGCTGCTGGAGCCGCTTGCCGAAGAATCCCGCGCGGCGATCGAGACACTCATCGCTGCCTTGCGCACCGACGTTGTCGCCGAGCTTGGCGAGCAAGGCATTGCCGAGGACGCGGTTTCAACGAGACCTGTCCTGCATATTCGCTATGACGGCACCGATACGGCGCTGCCGGTGAATTTCGAGCATGGCTCGACCTTCCGCGCGAGGAGCGATTTCGAGGCCGCGCACAAGGCGCAGTTCGGTTTCGTCTACGACGACAAGCCGATCGTCGTCGAGACCGTCGCCGTCGAAGGCATGGAGACCGCTCGACAGGACAAGGCCGAAGCGTCTGCCCCTGCCCGATCGGCGGGGGTCGAGGTCAAGCCTTCGGAAAGCCGGCGCATCTACACCGAGGGCCGCTGGCGCGAAGCCGGCGTCTATCGCCGTGAAAACCTGCGGCCGTCCAACACGGTAGCGGGACCCGCGCTGATCATCGAGCCGAACCAGACCATCGTCGTCGAGCCGGGCTGGCGCGCCGAGATCACCAATCTCGACCACGTCGTGATCCGCCGGATGGAACGGAAGGTGCGCGTCGCGGCGCTCGGCACCGAGGCCGATCCGGTGATGTTGGAGGTCTTCAACAACCTCTTCATGTCGATTGCCGAGCAGATGGGCGTGACACTGCAGAACACCGCCTATTCGGTCAACATCAAGGAACGGCTCGACTTCTCCTGCGCCGTGTTCGACCGCCATGGCGCGCTGGTCGCCAACGCGCCGCACATGCCGGTGCATCTGGGCTCAATGGACCGTTCCGTCGAAACCATCATCCGCCTGAATTCCGGCGATATCCACCCGGGCGACGTGTTTGCGCTCAACGCGCCTTACAACGGCGGCACGCATCTGCCCGATATCACCGTGGTGACGCCTGTCTTCGACGATGCGCGCGAGGAGATCCTGTTCTGGGCGGCCTCGCGCGGCCATCACGCCGATGTCGGCGGCACCGCGCCCGGCTCAATGACGCCTTTGGCCACGACGGTCGACGAGGAAGGCGTGCTGTTCGACAATTTCCGCATCGTCGATCGCGGCCGCTTCCGCGAGAAGGAGCTGGAGACGCTGCTGACCGACCACCCCTACCCCGCGCGCAATCCCGTCCAGAACATCGCCGACCTGAAGGCACAGATCGCCGCCAACGAAAAGGGCGTTGCGGAATTGCGCAAGATGGTCGCGCATTTCGGCCTCGATGTCGTCGAAGCCTATATGGGCCATGTCCAGGATAATGCCGCCGAGAGCGTGCGCCGCGTGATAGAGCGGCTTCCCGACAGCGCGGCTTACGAATACCCCACCGACACCGGCCAGGTGATCAGGGTCAAGATCACCGTCGACCGGCAAAAGCGCGAGGCGACCGTCGATTTCACCGGCACGTCGCCCGTCATGAAGAACAATTTCAACGCGCCGGAGCCGGTGGCGCGCGCCGCCGTGCTCTATGCCTTCCGCGTCATGGTCGAGGACATGATCCCGATGAATGCCGGGTGCCTGAGGCCGATCAACATCGTCATCCCAGACGGCTCGATGCTGAAGCCCGCCTACCCCGCCGCCGTCGTCGCCGGCAATGTCGAGACCTCGCAGCATGTCACCAACGCGCTGTTCGGCGCGATGGGCGCGATCGCCAACGCGCAAGGCACGATGAACAACCTCACCTTCGGCAACAGGAAATACCAGTATTACGAGACGATCTGCTCCGGCTCGCCGGCCGGCCGGATGAATTCGGGCCGCGGCTTCGCCGGCACCTCCGGCGTGCACACCCACATGACCAATTCGCGCCTCACCGACCCGGAGGTGCTGGAGCTGCGCTTCCCCGTCGTGCTGGAAGACTTCCACATCCGCGAGGGTTCCGGTGGCAAAGGCAAGTGGAATGCCGGCGACGGTACCAGGCGCACCATCCGCTTCCTTGAAGAGATGGAATGCGCGATCCTGTCCTCGCACCGCAATCGGCCTCCTCAAGGCCTCGAAGGCGGCGGCGACGGCGAGGCCGGCTCGACCAAGGTCCGGCGCAATGACGGCTCGGTCGACGTCCTGAAGGCCTGCGACCAGACCACGCTCGACGCCGGCGAGGCCGTCATCGTCACCACGCCGACGCCTGGAGCATTCGGGAAAGTGTAAGAATTCGTGACAGTCTCCCGTCAACAGGTTGTCACCTGCCTGTCATGACGCTGCGCTACCCGCTTGCGCCAACGCAAACGGGGAATCACCTTTCCATGTCGGACGTATCCGGAGAACTCGTTTATCGTCGAGGCAAGGAAGTCGGAAAGGCGGTCTACCAGAACCGGGCGTTGTCGAAGGACGGCATTTCCGAGCGGCTCTTCGCCTTCCTGTTCTCCGGCCTCGTCTATCCGCAGATCTGGGAAGACCCCGATGTCGACATGGAGGCCATGCAGCTTGGCGTCGGTCACCGGGTCGTCACGATCGCCTCGGGCGGCTGCAACATCCTGGCCTACCTGACCCGCTCGCCGGCCCGGGTCGACGCCGTCGATCTCAACGCCGCGCATATCGCGCTGAACCGCATGAAGCTGGAAGCGGTGCGACACCTGCCATCGCAAGGCGACCTGTTCCGCTTCTTCGGCGCCGCCGGCACCAGCCACAATTCGGACGCCTATGACCGCTTCATCGCACCGCATCTCGATCCGGTGAGCCGCCATTACTGGGAGCGCCGCAATTGGCGCGGCCGCCGCCGCATCTCGGTCTTCGACCGCAACTTCTACCAGACCGGCCTGCTCGGCCTCTTCATCGCCATGGGCCATCGCACCGGCAAGCTGTTCGGCGTCGACCCGGCCGGCATCATGAAGGCGCAGAACATCGGCGAGCAGCGTCGCTTCTTCAACGAGGAACTGGCGCCCATCTTCGACAAGAAGCTGCTGCGTTGGGCGACCTCGCGCAAGGCTTCGCTGTTTGGCCTCGGCATCCCGCCGGCGCAGTACGATTCGCTGATCACCTCCGGCGACGGCTCGATGGCGAGCGTGCTCAAGGCACGGCTGGAAAAGCTCGCCTGCGACTTCCCGCTGAAGAACAATTACTTCGCCTGGCAGGCCTTCGCCCGCCGCTATCCACAACCTGGCGAGGCTGCGCTGCCGGCCTATCTGGAACAGCGCAACTACAAGACGATCCGCGACAACATCGATCGCGTCGCCATCCACCATGCCAACCTGATCAAGTTCCTGGCGGCCAAGGAGGCGGGCAGCGTCGACCGCTTCGTCCTGCTCGACGCGCAGGACTGGATGACCGACGACCTGCTCAACGCGCTGTGGACCGAGATCACCCGCACCGCTTCGGTTGGCGCCCGTGTCATCTTCCGCACAGCGGCGGAGCCCACCCTGCTGCCTGGCCGCGTCTCCAGCTCGCTGCTCGACCAATGGACCTACGAGGCCGACGCCTCGCGCGAATTCTCGGCAAAAGACCGCGCGGCGATCTATGGCGGCTTCCACCTCTATGTGAAGCGCCCCGCATGAGCACGACGGAGCTGCCGGCCAGCCATGCCGAACTGATGGACGGCGTCTATCGCTGGCAGCGCCATATCTATGACCTCACCCGCAAATACTACCTGCTCGGCCGTGACCGTCTGATCGACGGACTGGACGTGCCGCAGGGCGGCACCGTCCTGGAGCTTGGCTGCGGCACCGGCCGCAACATAGCGCTTGCCGCCCGCCGCTATCCGGAGGCCCGCTTCTTCGGTTTGGATATCTCGGCCGAGATGCTGGAGACGGCAAACGCGGCCATCGCCCGCGAGGGTCTATCCGGCAAGGTCAGCCTGGCGCGCGGAGACGCCACCGATTTCGACGCCAAGGCTCTCTTCGGCATCGAGCGCTTCGACCGCGTCTTCGTCTCCTATTCGCTGTCGATGATCCCCGGCTGGGAAAAGACCGTATCGGCCGCCCTTGCCGCGCTCGCCCCCGGCGGTTCGCTGCACGTCGTCGATTTCGGCCAGCAGGAGGGACTGCCGCGCTGGTTCCGCGCGCTCTTGCGCGGCTGGCTGCGGAAATTTCACGTCGCGCCGCGCGCCTCGCTGCGCGACGTGCTTGAATCGGAATCGCAGCGCACCGGCGCAACCTTCCGTTTCAGAACGCTTTATCGCGGCTATGCGTGGTTAGCCGTGATCAAGATCGCCTACTGAATTTGCAATTTGACGCGCCTGTGGCTGGTGCGAACGCAATCAACTGAACAATTGCGAGATGACCCAAGGAGTGGTACACTAACCCTGCCTGGAAATATGTGATGATCGTTGGATTTAGAGATGGATGGCTGCGGGCCTTCTTCGTGGATGATACCCACTCCCGCAACATTCCATCCGATCTCGAAAGCCGCTTGTTTCGCAAGCTTCAGATGATCGACGACGCTGCTACCGATCAAGATTTGCGCGTAGCGCCGAGCAATCACCTCGAAAAATTGCGAGGCAATCTCGAAGGTTTTCATTCCATACGCGTCAATAAGCAATGGCGGTTGGTTTTCCGCTGGGATGGCGACCGGGGTGAGGCATCGGACATCTATCTGGACGACCACAGCTATAGGTGAGGTAAGACATGTTGATGACCGCACGCAAGCCAGCAACGGTTGGCGAAATCCTCACGGAAGAGTTCATGCACCCGCTCGGCTTGACGCAAGCCGCTCTGGCCGAGGCAATGGGCGTCCCGCGCAAGCATGTGAACGAATTGTGCAACGATCGCCGCAACGTTACCGCGGCGACCGCACTCATCTTGGCGCGGGTGTTCGGCAACAGCCCGGATTTCTGGCTGAACGTCCAGCGCCGCAGCGATCTTTGGCAAGTCATGAACTCGCCTGACGAGCGAGCGCGTGTGGATCGCGCCAAACCTTTGCCGACCGCCGCATAAGCACGCTTGCGGCGACGGTCGATCACATCGCTCTAGTGCAGCGCCTTCACCAGCGCGCCCACCATTGTTTGTGGGCGATAGCCGAACTTGGCCGGCGTCAGCCCAAGCCGCACCACCACCAGCTGCTCCGAGGGGATGATCGCCACCGTCTGGCCGTCATGGCCCTCCATCCAGTATGTGTCCTTGGGCAGGCCGGCGGCAGCACCCGCGCCAGGCTTTTCCTCATCGCCCGGGCCTTCGATCCAGAGCTGGCCCTTGCCATAGACCTTCGAGGCCGGCGCCGGCTCGCGCATCCAGTCGACGAAGCCGGCCGGCAGGATCTGGTTTCCGTTCCAGATGCCACCCTGCAGCAGGAACTGGCCGAAGCGCGCCCAGTCGTGCGCCGTGGCGTAGAGATAGGACGAGCCGACGAAAGTGCCCTGCTCGTCGGTTTCGAGCACGGCGCTCTTCATGCCGAGCGGCTCGAACAGCGCCGTGCGCGGCCATGCCAGCGCCTTCGCCTTGTCGCCGATCGCGTCCTGCCACAGCCGCGACAGCATCACCGCCGTGCCGCTCGAATAGGAAAATACTTTTCCCACCTCGCCGGTCAGCGGTTGGGCCTCGGCGAAGCCCGCCATGTCCGGCTCGAGATAGAGCATGCGCGTCACATCGGCGACATCGCCATAATCCTCGTTGAACGCCAGCCCGCTTGACATCGCCATCATGTCGGCAAGGCTGATGGCGGCGCGGCCGTCGGCCTTCCACGGCGCGAACAGGCCCTTGTTGTCGATCGCCAGCTTGCCGTCCTTGACCAGCGTGCCGATGATCGCGGCATTCACCGTCTTGGTCATCGACCAGCCGAGCAGCGGCGTCTTGGCCGAAAAGCCTTCGCCATAGCGCTCCGCGACGACGCGACCGTTCTTCACCACCACGACGGCGCGCATGCCGATGCCGGCCATGGCGGCATCGTCGACGATTTTTGCGACTTCGGGGTTCTGCGAAACATCCACCCGCTCGCCCTCGGGCCAGAGCGCATCAGGCTGCGCCGCGGCGGGCGGCACCGCACGCAGCGAGGTCTGCCGCGCCTTGCCGGTGTCGCCGTCGGGAACCGATGCGCAACCGACCCCGAAGCGTTCTACGGCAACGCTCTTGCCGAAAACCCAGAGCAGCCCAGCCGAAACCATCCCCCTTTCTCTGTCGACCGACACCTTCATCAGCCTGAGCAGTGGATGGCCAGGCGCTTGCACGTCGACCGCCAGCACCTGGCTCGGGTCGCGGCCGGCGATGAAGACGTTCGAGCAGACGATCTTGGCCGAATAGCCGGAGCCGACGCGGATCAGCTCGGGCGGGGCGAAATAGAGCCAGGCGAAGAGCGCCGCGGCCGCCGGGACCGCAAGGCCAAGCAGCCATTTGATGAACTTCACGACAGCCCGCATCTTTCCCCGCCTTTTGGATTCGCCGGCTCGATTTATGTCATTGATTTGCCGCCATTGCTTCCGCAAAATCATCGGCGTTGTCGAACGCCGTCAATGGATTCTCAACCATGTTCGGCGATCTACTGCTTCATGTCGCCCAAAAGTGCGCAGCGGTTTTGGGACAACGACATGGACAGACAACAGCAGTTGGGGCAGTCCTGTGGGGCGACCGTCCGGAGGGGCCTGCGCAAGCAACGGCCATCTGCAAAGACCCATCAGCGGCCGGCTGAACCCGGCTCGGGGAATGTCATGCGCCGTCTTGCGGCCATCCTGATGCTGACGCTGCTCTGCGCCTGCTCGACCGTCGACGACCTTTCGCCGTTGTCGCCCTCCGCGCAGCCTGTTGCCGTGCACGCGCCCAAATTCGAGGACTCCAAGCCGCATGAGTGGGACAGCGGCGCGCCGTGGACCTACGCCATCCACGGCACGGATGTTTCCAAATACCAGACCTCGGTCGATTGGCCCACGGCGAGAGCCAGCGGCATCTCCTTCGCCTTCATCAAGGCGACGGAAGGCGGCGATCGTTTCGACGACTATTTCAACGAGCACTGGGCGCGCACCAAGGC
>NZ_RZTO01000279.1:0-6996 GCF_003997225.1 Mesorhizobium sp. M2C.T.Ca.TU.002.02.1.1 | reverse complement strand
AGCTTCGAATGGTCGAACGCCCCTTCGTGGCGCCAGACGCGGCAATAGTGCTTCAAAACCTGGTCGAACTGCGCCGTCATCGCATGGTCGACGAGGAAAAGATTGTTCACCGCCGGCACCACGATGTCGATTTCGACGCCGCGCCGGCCGGCCGTGGTCAGCGCGCTGATGAACTCCCGGTCCGGCAGGAAATAGGGCGACATGATGCGGATCGATTTGCGCGCTACCGAAAACGCGCCCATCAGCAGCTTGAGATTGGTTTCGTTGGACGCGTCCGGCCCGGTCGCGACCGCGCGCACCAGCATCGGCTGCCCGGGCGGCGGCGCGGCGCGTTCGACCTGCCAGGGCCCGTCCTTCAAGGCCTCGTTGCCGGCAAAGCGCCAGTCCTCGGCGGCAACCGCGAACAGATCGGCCACCACCGGCCCGGTGACCTCGAAATGGGTATCGCGCGAACTGTCGGAACCGGCGAATTCGGCCGAGAATCCCTTGCGGATGTTCATGCCTCCCGTGAACGCCACCGTGCCGTCGACGATCAGGATCTTCCTGTGGGTCCTGAGATTGGCATAGGGAAGTCTCAGGCCCATGACGATGTTGCCGTTGAAGAGATCGACCGTGACATCGGCCTCCCTGAGCTGTTTCAGGATGCTCGGCACCGAGTAGCGCACGCCGACGGCGTCGATCAGCACCCGCACGGTGACGCCGCGCTTGACGGCGTTCCCGAGCGACTGGACGAAAAGCGCTCCGACCGCGTCATTGTCGAAGATATAGGTTTCCAGAAGGACGCTTCTTTGCGCTGCGTCAATTGCCCGGCACATCGCCGTATAGGCCTCGTCGCCGGTCTTGAGCACGGCGATGGTGTTTCCCGAGGTGAGCGGACGCCGCGCGACCCTGTCGCCAAGCGTCTTCAGCCCGGTGAAACGCTGGCCGTATTCGGCGTTGATCAAGGCTTCCAGCGCGACGTCCCGGTCATGCCTGGCGGCGGCGGCTTCGGGCGAGACCGGCCGCATGGCGCTGATCGTCGCGCGGCGGATGCGGTTGATGCCGGCGATGGCGTAGATGATCGCGCCGAGGAAAGGCGACAAGAGCATCACGCCCACCCAGCCGGTGGCGGCGCGCACGTCTTCCTTCGTCATGATGGCGTGCACGATGCCCACCGCCGCCATCGCCAGCGAGAGGACCAGGATAAGCGTCGACCAGTGACTCGCTATCGCCTCGAACATCGGCCCGACTATTGTTCGGGCCGGCGCGGAAGGCAATGCGGGCGGTCACTGGGACGCTCGAAACCGGGCCGCGAGGACCGCGGTGATCCGTTCGGCCAGTTCCGCGATCGGTCCCGTTTTTTCCCAGGCATAGATCGAGACCGCCATCGAGGGTTCGGCGCCGAACGCCGCATAGGGCCGGACATGACGCCCGGCCACCGCGCTTTTGGGCAGCAACGACAGGCCGAGCCCGGCCTCCACGCCGATCAGCACGTTGCGCAGGCTGCTGCCGGAGAAGGCGATGTACCAGCGCCGTTGTTCGCGTTCGATCCGCTCGAACATGGCCTCGCGATAGAGGCCGCCGGGCGGAAAGGCGACGAGCGCCACCGGATCGGTCCAATCGGATTGACGGTCAGCGCTTTCGAACCACGCCAGGGGTTCGGGAAAGCTCGCCCGGCAGTCGGGCTCGGCCACCGCTTCCTTGACCACCACGATGTCGAACTCGCCGGCGCGGTAGCGCCGGGCAAGGTCCCGGCTCAGGCCGGCGGTGACGTCCAGCCGCGCCGCGCGGTTGTTCTTGGCGAAGCCGCCGAACACCTCCGCCATCTGCGAATTGACGATATCCTCGGGAACGCCGATCCGCACCGGCGCGGTGCCGGCCGGATCGCCAAGCGCCGTTTCCGCTTCATGCTGCAAGGCAAGGATGCGCCGCGCATAGCCAAGCAGGCGTTCGCCCGCGGCCGTCGGCTGGATCGGCCTCGTGTCGCGATCGACCAGGCTTTGGCCGACCGCATCCTCCAGCCGGGCAAGCTGCTGGCTGATCGTCGATTGCGTCATGTTGAGCCGCTCCGCGGCCTGCGTGAAGCTGCCGGCGTCGGCAATCGCCATGAAGGAACGCAGAAGGCGCGGATCGAGCATCTTTTCCATTTCATCGGTGCACCGGTACCAGTCATTTAAAATCATAATGCGATGGATGCATATATTTAATTTCTAAATGTAGATGCGCGGCCCTATCTGGAAGTGCGGACAAGGCCATGCGTGGCCGCTACCGCAGGAGCCAGGAATGCGTCGTCTCGTTTTTGCTTTTGCCTTGCTGGTGCTCGCTTCCGTTTCGGCGATCGCGTCAGGAGAAACCATGCGCGCCACCCCTTTGCATGCAGCGGCCGCCGCCGACGATGTGGACGCCATCGGCAGGCTTTTGTCGCAGGGCGCCGCGATCGATGCGCGCGACGGCGCCGGCGCCACGCCGCTCCTTGTCGCCACGCACGAGAACAAGATAGCAGCCGCCAAGGCGCTGATCGCTGCCGGAGCGAACGTCAACGCCAAGGACAATATCGAGGACAGTCCTTACCTCTATGCGGGCGCGCGCGGGCATCTCGAAATCCTCAAGCTGGCGCTTGCGCATGGCGCCGACCTCAAGAGCGTCAACCGCTATGGCGGCACAGCGCTCATCCCGGCGTCGGAGCGCGGCCATGTCGAGACCGTGCGCACGCTCATAGAGGCGGGCGTCGACGTCGACCATGTCAACAAGCTCGGCTGGACCGCGCTGCTGGAAGCCATCATTCTCGGCGACGGCGGCGAGCGCCACCAGCGGATCGTCGAATTGCTGATCAAGGCCGGAGCCGACGTCGATCTCGCCGACGGCGATGGCGTGACGCCGCTGCGGCATGCGCGGGACCGCGGCTTCAAGGAGATCGAGAAGCTCCTCACGGCCGCTGGCGCAAGCTGAGAAGAATGGGCGATGCCATGAACGGACAAAAGGGCATCGAGGCGACTTCCAGCCGCGTTCTCATGCTTGCTGTGGTCGCCCTGGTCGGGCTCAACCTCAGGCCGTTCATCACCGGCATCGGTCCGCTGGCGGCGGGCGTGCGTGCCGAGACCGGTCTCGGCACCCAGGGCATCGCGCTGCTGACGCTGGTGCCGCTACTGCTGATGGGGATCCTTGCCTTTGCCGGTCCTTCCCTGCAGGCGCTGATTGGCGCCAGCCGGGCGGTCATCGCGGCGCTGGCCATCCTCGCCCTCGCGTCCTTCCTGCGCCTCTTCGTGTCGACCGGTTTCGGGATGATAGGCACCGCCGCCCTGCTCGGCCTGGGGGCGGCCGTCGTTCAAGCTGTGTTCCCCGGCATCGTCAAGCGGCAGTTCCCCCGCCATGTCAGCCTCGTGATGGGGCTTTATTCATCGATGCTGATGGGCGGCGGCGCGCTTGGCGCGCAGCTCGCGCCGCTGATCGCCACGGCCTCGGGCGACTGGCATTTCGGGCTCGCCTGGATGGCGTTGCCGGCATTGATCGCAGCGGTGCTCGCCTTGGCCTGCTTGCCGCGCGACGCCGTCCGCCCGCAAGGCATGAATGCGGCGGCGGACCTCCTCAAGCGGCCGCGCACCTGGCTGCTGATGGCCTGTTTCGGCCTCGTCAATGGCGGCTACTCGACCGCGGTGGCATGGCTTGCGCCTTACTATCAGGAGCAGGGCTGGACGAGCGGCTCAAGCGGCGGCCTGCTGGCGGTCATGGCCGTAGGGCAGGCGCTCTCGGCCCTGCTGCTGCCGGCCCTTGCCGGCAAGAGTACCGACCGCCGGCCGTGGCTCTGGCTGACCTTGGCCATGCAGGGCGCTGGTTTTGCAGGGTTGATCCTCCAGCCCGGGACCGCGCCCTTCATCCTCGCGCTGCTGTTGGGAGCGGGGCTCGGCGGCTCCTTCTCGCTCACCATGATCGTCGCGCTCGAACATCTGCCGGACCCGGCGGAAGCCGGCGCGCTGTCGGCCATGATGCAAGGCGGCGGCTTCCTCGTCGCCGCGATACCGCCCTGGATCGTCGCGGTGCTGCACGACATGACCGGCGGTTTTCGCGCCGGCTGGCTGCTGCACCTTGCCTGCATATCGATCGTCACCGTGCTGACGTTCCGCCTTGCGCCCGGCAGCTACGGGCGGTCCATGAGGCAGCCGACCGTCGACGCGCTGGCGTAGGTGCGCGCATGGCGTGACCCAACCGTCTGACCGGCTTTGCTGTTTGTGGCTACGCTGTCAGCCATCGGTCGAGATGGTTACGGCCTTCCAGGCTTCGATCTCTTGCTGCAGGCGCCGGATGCGCTCGGACACGAGCTTGAGGGCGTCGCTGCCAAGCAGGAGCTGCGGAGGTGGGGTTTCGGATTCCACCAAAGCCAATACGGCCGTCGCGAGCTTCTCGGGATCGCCAAGCTGCTTGCCGCTTTTCGCCTGTCGGGCCTCCCGGATCGGATCGAACAGCGCATCGTAATCCCCGATGGACCTCTCGGTTCGGACCATGGAGCGCCCGGCCCAATCCGTCCTAAAGGAGCCGGGGCAGACGGCAGCCACCCGGACGCCGAGCGGGGCCATCTCCGAACGCATCACTTCGGAAATGCCCTGGAGCGCGAACTTGCTGCCGCAATAGTAAGCGATGCCCGGCATCGTAATCATGCCGCCCATCGACGTGACATTGACGATGAAGCCCCGGCGTCGCTCGCGGAACCTGGGGAGAAACGCCTTGGCGACCGCTACTGCGCCGAAGACGTTCACGTCGAACTGACGCCGCATCTCTTCGAGCGGCGACTCTTCAAGCACGCCCTCGTGGCCATAGCCGGCATTGTTGATCAGGACGTCGATGGGGCCGTGTTCTTCCTCTGCCTGCGCCACGACGCCCGGTACGCGGTCGAACTCCGTAACATCGCAGATGACCGTCCGGATCGCGGGAAGGGATCTGCCAAGCGCCGCGCGTGACATCTCGGACCGCACGGTGCCAATGACCGTGTGGCCCGCCTGGATGGCGGCGGAAGCGATGGCGAGGCCGAAGCCGGAATTGGCGCCGGTGATGAAGAAAGTCTTTTTTGCCATGGTTTGCGGTCCTTCATTGATGGAATGCGCTTTGGCAAATAGTATGGAGGGATGGCGTCTTCGATTGCGATTTCTATGAATAGCTTGCCAAATCCTATTGCAACGGGCGTTGGACGAAGACGGGAGCTGGTCGATCTGGCCGCAGCCCTCGCCGAACGCACCGGCTACAACGCGACCGCGCTCGAAAGCGTGCGGGTGCTCCGGACGGAGGCCGTGCTTCACGACGTCCCGGTGCTTTATGAACCGGGCGCGGTGTTCGTCCTGCAGGGGAGCAAGCGAGGTATCCTCGAGGGCGAGATCTATCTCTACGATGAAGAACATTATCTGGCGGTGTCGGTGCCTGTTCCGTTTCGAATGGAGTCGACCGCCAGCCCCGATCGTCCGCTGCTTGCGGTCTATGTCGAGTTCGACATGCGGCTGGCGGCTGAGATTGCCGGTCAGCTGGAGACGCATTTGGCGATGGGAAGCGACAGGCCGCGAAGTCTCGTATCGAGCAGGATGGGGGCCGACATCGAGGATGTCCTGCTTCGCCTGTTGAAGGCGCTTCGCAACCCTGCCGAAATCGTCGTTCTTGGGTCAAGCCTTCTGCGCGAGCTGCATTACCGGGTGCTGATTGGCCCGCAAGGCGGCGCGATGATCGCAGCCCTGCGGCAAACGGGCAGGTCGGGCAGCATCGTGCGGAGCCTCGCATGGCTGCGGGAGAACTACGGCTCTGAGATCTCGGTTGCCGATCTGGCGCGAGAAGCAGGCATGAGCGTGCCTTCCTATCACGTTCATTTCAAGGCAATGACCGGAAGCAGCCCGATGCAGTACGTGAAGGCCATGCGGCTGCACGAGGCAAGGCTGATGATCGCACGCAAGGGCACGATCGCTCAGGTCGCGGCCTCGGTCGGCTATGCGAGCGCGGCTCAGTTCAGCCGCGACTTCAAGCGGCATTTCGGACGCACGGCTTCTGAAGAGATGAACTGGGTCCGTCGCCACCTGGGCGAGATCGCCTGGGCAGAGTAGTCCGCCATTGGCGCCCGCCTAAAGCTTCCTGAAGAAGCCCGACAGGATGTTCGGACCCGCTTCGCCGGGCCGCAGCCTGATCCCGTCCTCGAAGCAGTTCAACGTCACGCATTCGAAGCCGCTCTGCGCCAGGAGCGCAACCAGCGAGTCACGGTCGAAATGGTGCAGATGCTCGTTGGGCAGGCGCATGCGCCACTTGGCGAACCACGCGTCGCCGTCGGCGCCGAGCTCGCGCCAGCGGCAATAGGGGACGGCGAGGGCCAGGTAGCGGGTCTGAAGGCGGGAAAGGAAACTGAGGTCCGGGATATGCTCGAGCACGTCGAACATAGCGACGAGGTCCCAGGCGCCGGCGAGCGCCTGGCCCCAATCGACGAAGCGAACCCCCTTGGGCAGGGGGAATTCAGCGATATCGCAGCCGGCGCAATCGGCGACGCCGGTTATTTTTGCGGCTTCAATGAATGTGCCCGTACCATATCCGATTTCCAGCACGGACCGGGGAATCTCGCCGGTGATGCCGAGCACCCAGCCAAGCCGCTGATAGCCGAGCTTGATGGTCCGGTCGCTCAGGTCCTCATAGTAGGAAATGTATTTCTTGTCGTATTTGATCGGCGTGAAGTCGATCTGGTGGATGACGCCGAACCTGTCCAGCTCATAATTGTCCAACATTTGCCCGCGCCCCCGGAATTCCTAACAAGGTCAACTACACGCAGCCACGGTCTTGAGCGCTTCGGCCCGGGAGGTGGCGGGCAGATTTCCGATCCGTCGAACGGATGCGTAGAACCTCGGATAGTCGCGCGCGCATAAGTCGAACAGGCGGAGAAACGCCGGAACCTCTTCGCCGTAGACAGCAGTCGCGGCAAGCTTTGCGTTGTTGATCGGGCTGTCGAACCAGGCGTCGTATCCACGGTATCCACCCCAGCGCTTGTTGCGCATCTGCCGGTAG
>NZ_RZTO01000278.1:0-7048 GCF_003997225.1 Mesorhizobium sp. M2C.T.Ca.TU.002.02.1.1 | reverse complement strand
GTTATAGACGATGCCGGGGATCAGGAAGCCGCTCTTGCGCTTCACAGTGGGGTCGGCGATCTCGAAGGCCGGCAGGTAGGCGAGCGGGAAGCCGAAGAATTCGAAATTCGAGTTCTCGAAGCGGACCGTCTTCTTCTCGCCGTTCCAGATGATCTTCCTGGCCTTGACGCGCCAGGTCGGCGCTTTGTCCGGCTTGTCCTCGCAAGGCTCGCAGGCGGTGTAGACGCCGTTGTGGAAGGTGGTGAGCACGCCACCCATGCGCTCGGCGCTCTCGGCGGCGAAATAAGCCTTGTCGATCGTCTCGACACGCAGCGCGTTGAGAAAACCGTCGGCGAAATCGTCGGTGATGTCGATATGGTCGGAATTGACCTTGGTGCCGTCGCTGTTGATCAGCTCGACGGCGCCGCTGGCGACGAGCCGCTTGGTGTCGCGGTTGTACACCACGCGCTGGGCGACCAGCTTGTTGCCGCCATAGTCGATCTGCACGCCGCCGACGGCCGTCACCGTGTGCTTGTCGTTGTCATAGACAAGCGTATCGGCGGCCAGCAGCATCTGTGAGCCGGAGGGGACGGGCTTGGCAGTAATCTGCTGCGCCAGCGCGGGTGCCGTCGGCACCGCACAAGCGAACAGACACGCCAAGGCGGTCGCCCCATAGAGGCGTGCCAAACCGGCCTGCCTATGGCTGCGCAAAACCGCCTCCCTCACTAGCCGTCTTCCTTGTATAGCAGAAACGTCACCCCAAAGAACATAGCCACGACAACCGGAACCCATGCAGCCACCACCGTAGGCACGAATCCGGCGACACCGAATGCCTTGACCAGTACCGAAACGACATAAAGCAGAAAGCCGGCCACGACGCCACCCAGAATCATCGTTGCCGACTGCCCCATTCGCGCAAATCGCATTGAAACCGTTGCAGCAATCAGCGTCATGGCCACGAGAAGGAACGGCAACGCCACCAGCGAATCAAATTGCATGGCGAAGGCATTTGCCTTGAGCCCGAAGGAACGGGCGACCTCGATCTTGCGCGGCAGCTCGTAGAAAGGGATGGTTTCCGGCCGCGCCAGGCGCTCCTGCACGAATTCCGGCTTGAGATTGGTGGGCACCTTGTCGGACGCCAGCGCCTGGATATTGCCCCCCTTGAAGACCTTGACGTCCTGCAATTCCCAGTAACCGTCGCGCAGGAAAGCCTTGGCGGCGTCCTTGCGCTCGGCGATGTTGCCCTGCGGGTCGAGGATGAAAAACACTGCATCCGCCATCTCCAGCCCCTGGTTGAGGATGGCGCGGGCGCCGATGATGGTGTCGCCCGATTCGGTCTTTTGCCTGAGCCACGGCGTGACGTTGGTCGTGACGGCATTCGACTTGCCGGCCCTGAGGTCGTTCTCCATCTGCTCGGACCAGGAAAAGCCATGCGCGGCGATCGGGTTGATGATGGCGACCGACAGCACGCCGAACATCAGTGCGCCGACGCAGCAGGGGAACAGGAACTGCCAGGCCGAGACGCCTGCAGAACGCGCGATGACCAGCTCATAGCGGCGGTTGAGCGACACCAGCGTCGCCATCGCCGAGAACAGCCCGACGAACGGCACCGTCTGCAGCATGATCATCGGCATCCTGAGCGCCGAAATGGCGAAGGCTATGCCGTAGGTGAAGCCGGGCAGCCCGGTCGTGCGGCCGGAAAGCTCGGTAAAGTCGATCAGGAACACCAGCGCCAGCAGGCCCAGGAAGAACCAGAAAGTGATCGAGACGTAGCGGAAGAAGAAATAGCGGCCCAGCGTCCAGCCCATGGTCAGGCTCCCTGGCCCGAAGTGCGGCGGGCGAGCCAGAGCTTGAATGCCGTCCAATTGTCGCCGGCGCGCTTGGCAAGGCCCGTCAGCCAGTCGGCCCAGCTGACCGGCAATTCCATGGTGCGGGATGAGACGATGAACCAAATCGACACCGCGGAGGCGATGAGCGGTATGCCGTAGAGCAGGTAGACATAGTACCAGACCTTGTCGGCTTTGCCGGCGGCGAAGAAGCCCAGCCATCGCACGAAAAGCGCGATCGCGATCGCCGTGATCAGCGGATTGATGCGTGCTTCGCGATGCGAGCGCGCATCGCCCGCCACCGCAAGCGCGATCAGCGCGAACACCAGCGAATAGGACCATTCGGCGAAGCGCTGGTTGAGCTCCGCACGGTAGTTGCCAGGGTCGCGCTGGAACATCTTGTCATTGGGATCCGGGTTGAGCAGATACGCCGTCGTCCGGTCCTTGGGCAGAAGCGTGATGTCGTTCGCCGCCGACATGAAGGCCGACATGTCGAAGGCGTAAGAGGTAAAGCGGATGACGGAGAGGTCGCCGGTCACCGATTTGCGGTTGATGACGCCGTCATTCATCATCAGCACCTTCTCGTCGCCCTTTTCGACGATGCTGCCTGTCTTGGCATAGTAGGTGAGGCTGGCGCCTTCCTCGCGCGAATCGGCGACGAAGATGCCGCCGAGCCGGTTGCCGGGAAGTCGTTCGCCGACCTGCAAATAGAGGCCGTCGTCGATCTTGCGGAATGTGCCTTCCTGGATGATCAGCGACACGAGGTCGGCGCGCGAAGCCGCTACCAGCTGGCGGTTCTTCTGCCTGGCATAGGGGTCTATCGCGTTGTCGACGATGAAGGAAAAGGCGCAAGCAAAAGCCGCGAGCAGCAGGATCGGCCGCGCGATCGTCCAGCGCGAGGCGCCCGCGGCGCTGAGCACTGCCAGCTCCGAATCGGTATTCATCGCGCTTAGCGTCTGCGCCACCGCGACCACGAGGGCGAACGGCACCACGATCGGGATGATGGAGGGGATAATGAGCGCCGCGACCTCGAAGAAGGTCAGCGTCGATTGGCCGTTGTCGGTGACGAGGTCGATCTTGGCCAGCACCTGCGTCGTCCACACGATCGCCAGCGTCCAGGCCAGCGCGGCGAGGAACATCGTCAGCGCCCGGCGCATGATGTAGCGTTCAACGACCTTCATGAAGGCTTTTCTCGATTTTGCCGAACGGCATCATGCCCGCCGACAAAGTAGTGATCCGGCGACGCGTGCACAACTGGGTCATAAGCGGCTCGCTCCGGATTGTCGCCCTACGCCGCTTGCCCCGGCGTGGCGGAGTCTCCGCGCCAATGGATAAGAAATGCAAAACATCGATGGTTAACAGCAGGTTACGGCAGCAAGCTAACGCCGTGCCGAGGCGAATCCTTTGTCCATTGTGGCGCTGATATAGACAGCGATTTCGGCCAAAGTCTTGCCAAATGGCTCAAAACGACCAAATGTCGCGCACGCTTGCCAAACCCCTTGCTCGCTCAAAAACACCTTTGCCGGCACCTTCCGGCCATCCCCGAAAGCAGGACCTGATGACGTCGAGACCTTCCATTTCTTTCGCCAAGTTTGCCGCACCGAAAAAAGGCAGTGTCTTCGTCTTCGCGGCCGATGGCGGTGGGCTCGGAGAGGCGGCGAAGGCCTGCGATCCGGCCGGCGCGCTTACGCGTGCCTTTCCGGTCGCCGATTTCTCCGGCAAGTTCGCAAGCTCGGTTGAGGTGCTGGCGCCGGAAGGAACGTCTGTCGATCGGCTTGTGGCGATCGGCGCCGGCAAGGTCTCAAGCCTCGACGACAATGCCTGGCAGAAGCTCGGCGGCGCCGTCGCCGCTTCATTGCGCAAGGCGACCGAGGTGGACGTCATCCTCGATCTGCCCGAACTGCAGCCCGACGGCCGACAGGCGGCCAGCCTAGCCGCCGGCATCCTGCTGCGCACTTATTCCTTCGACAAATACAAGACCAGGAAGGACAAGGAAGACGGGCAATCCGATTCGAAGGGGGCCGATGCCAAGAAGGCCGAGGCGGCGAAGCCCGCCAGGATAACCATCCATTGCGCCGACCCTGCCACCGCCAAGAAGGCCTTTGTCGGCGAGGAAGCGGTGGTGGACGGCGTTGTCCTTGCGCGCGACCTTGTCAACGAACCGGCCAATGCGCTGGGGCCCGTCGAATTCGCCGAGCGCGTCAAGGCTCTGGAGGCGCTCGGCGTCGAGGTCGAGATCCTCGCTGAAAAAGAGATGAAGAAGCTCGGCATGGGCTCGCTGCTCGGTGTCGCGCAAGGCTCGCCGCGCGGCGCGCGCGTCGCGGTGATGCGCTGGAACGGCGGCAAGGCCAAGGACGCGCCGCTCGCCTTCATCGGCAAGGGCGTCACCTTCGACACCGGCGGCAACTCGATGAAGCCGGCTTCCGGCATGGAAGACATGAAGGGCGACATGGGCGGCGCGGCCGCCGTCACCGGGTTGATGCGCGCGCTGGCCGCGCGCAAGGCGAAGGCCAATGTGGTCGGCGTCATCGGCCTGGTCGAGAACGCTGTCGACGGCCATGCGCAGCGCCCCGGCGACATCGTCACCTCGATGTCGGGCCAGACGATCGAAGTCTTGAACACCGACGCGGAAGGCCGCCTCGTGCTCGCCGACGCGCTCTGGTACGCCAACGACCGTTTCAAGCCGAAATTCATGATCAACCTGGCGACGCTCACCGGCGCCATCATGGTGGCGCTCGGCCAGCATTATGCCGGCCTGTTCTCCAACAATGACGAGCTCGCCGGCCGACTGTTCGGCGCCGGCCAGGCCAGTCAGGAGCGGGTCTGGCGTATGCCGCTAGGCCCCGAATACGACAAGCTGATCGATTCCAAGAACGCCGACATGAAGAACATCGGTGGCCGCTATGGTGGCGCCATCATCGCTGCGCAGTTCCTGCAGCGCTTCGTCAAGGACACGCCTTGGGCGCATCTCGACATTGCCGGCACCGCGATGGGCGCGCCGTCGAGCGAGATCAACCAGTCCTGGGGCTCGGGTTTTGGCGTGCGCCTTCTGGATCGGCTGGTGCGCGATCACTACGAAGGGTAGGGGATGGCCGACATCCTGTTCTACCATTTGACCGAATCGACGCTCGAGGAAGCGCTGCCTGGCCTGCTCGAGCGCAGTGTCGAGCGCGGCTGGCGCGCGGTGGTGCAGACCGGCACCGAGGAGCGTCGCGACGCGCTCGACCAGCATCTGTGGACCTTCCGCGACGATTCCTTCCTGGCGCATGCCTCCGACCGCGAGGCCTATCCGGCCGAGCAGCCGGTCCTGCTCACCACGGGCGAGGGCAACCAGAACGCCGCGCAGATACGTTTCCTGGTCGACGGCGCCAGCCCGCCCGAGCTTTCCGGCTACGAGCGCGCCGTCTTCCTCTTCGACGGCCATGACGCGGCGCAGCTCGAAGCCGCCCGCGGCCATTGGAAGACGATGAAGGAAGCCGGCCACGCCGTGACCTACTGGCAGCAGACGCCGGACCGGCGCTGGGAGCGCAAGGCCTAAGGCCGTCAGCGATCGAGTTCTTCTCAGGCGCCCGCTGCTCCTCGCACGGCCTTGGCCGCCGTGGCCGATCCGCTCTATAGGTAAGTTGACGCAAGCTCATGCGGCGGGGGGAGAATGCGGATCAGGATCGTCGGAACCGGCAGGGCGGTACCGGCTGAGCGCCTCACCACACGCGCCCTGGAGGCGAAGTTGAGCCTCGCCGAGGGCGCCCTTGAGGCCGTCACCGGCGTCGTCGAGCGCTATGTGTGCAGTGCCGAATCGCAGATCGATCTCGCTTGCGCCGCTGCCGCCCTTGCGCTTGCCGATGCCGGCGTCGAGCCCGGCGCCGTGGACCTGATCATCGGCGGCTGCGGCGTGCCCTACCAGCCGCTGCCGGCGACCGCGCCGCTGGTCATGCAGCGTCTCGGTATGGCGGACGGCTCGGCCGCCGCCTTCGACGTCAACAGCACCTGTCTCGGCTTCCTCACCGCTTTCGAGACCGCCGGCCGCATGATCGAGGCGGGGCAGTGCGAGACGGCGCTGGTCTTTTCGTCCGAAGTCGCCTCGCGCGCTCTGCCGTGGCAGGACGCGCCGGAGATCGCCGCGCTCTTCGGCGACGGCGCCGCGGCGGCCGTCCTGCGCAAGGCCGAGCCGGGCGAGGGCAAGGTGGCGGCGAGCCTGATGCGCACCTATCCTTCCGGCTGGGAAGCCTGCGGCATTGGTTCGGGCGGCACGCGCTTCGATTTCCGCAAGGAACAGGAGGCATTCGCCGCGCACAGCCTGTTCCACATGGACGGCAAGGAATTGTTCCGGCTCACCTCGCGCCACTTCAACGGCTTCGTCGACGCTCTGCTCGAGCGCGCCGGCTGGCGGCATGACGATGTCGATCTTGTTGTGCCGCACCAGGCGAGCCCCTTCGCGCTCGCCCATATGGCGCGCCAGACCGGCTTTGCGCCGGAAAGACTGGTCGACATCTCCGCCCGCTTCGGCAACCAGATTGCTGCCTCCATGCCCTTCGCGCTGGATGTCGCGCGCCGCCAGGGCCGCGTCGCGCCAGGCATGAAGCTGCTCTTCCTCGGCACGTCGGCCGGCGTCTCCTTCGGCGGCATGGCGCTGGAGGTCTGAAGCGATGGCCGTGCTCGTCACCGGCGCCAGCGGTTTCCTCGGCTCCCATGTGCTCGAGAGGCTGGCGGCATCCGGCACGCTGGCGCTCGGGCTCGGCCGCGATGAGGCAAGCTGCGCCGCGCTCGAAGCCGACGGTCATCGCGTCATCCGCCACGACCTCGCGCAGCCGCTTGACGCCTCACTCGATCCGAGGCTCGGCAGGGTCGAGCGGATCATCCATTGCGCGGCGCTTTCTTCGCCCTTCGGCCGCCTCGTGGATTTCGTGGCGGCAAATGTCACGGCGACGCGGAACCTTGTCGACTTCGCCGGGCGGCAGCGTGTCAGCCGCTTCGTCCACATCTCCAGCCCGTCCGTCTGCTTTGCCTTCCGCGACCAGCTTGGCCTGACCGAGAACATGGCCTTGCCGGAGCCGGTCAATCACTATGCCCGCACCAAGCGCGAGGCGGAAAAGATCGTGCTCGGCCAGCCCGCCATCCATCCCGTGGTGCTGCGGCCCCGCGGCATCTACGGCAAGGGTGATCGGGCGCTGCTGCCGCGCCTCATCAAGGCGGCAAAAAGCCGGCCGCTGCCGCTGTTTCGCGACGGCCGGGCGGCCATCGAC
>NZ_RZTO01000277.1:0-7049 GCF_003997225.1 Mesorhizobium sp. M2C.T.Ca.TU.002.02.1.1 | reverse complement strand
ATTGGCGGCGCAGGCTGAGGAGAGGGCGCGTGGCAAGTAGAGGCCGCGTTGGCGCCTCTGGTTTGGGACCAGAGGGTCGTGCAGCACTGAGGTCAGCAAGTTGACCTCCCGCACCCCCGCCATCTCCACCGACATCACCAACCTCTTCGCCACGCGCAACACGCACGCCGTCGAGGTCGCCATATTGCAGCCGGCGGACCCCTTCCTCGACATGGCGGGGGAGGACCTGCGCCGCCGCATCTTCCTGACCGAAAGCGAGACCGGCAAGACGCTGTGCCTCCGGCCCGAATTCACAATTCCCGTCTGCCTCGACCACATCGCCAGCCAGGCCGGAACGCCGCGCCGCTACTCTTATCTCGGCGAAGTCTTCCGCCAGCGCCGCGACGGCGGCAACGAGTTCTTCCAGGCCGGCATCGAGGATCTCGGCGATCGCGACACGGCCGCCGCCGACGCCCGCTCGCTGGCCGACGCGCATGCGTTGCTCTCGCTTGTGCTGCCTGGACGCAAGCTCGCCATCACGCTCGGCGATCAGACCCTGTTCGAGGCGGTGCTGGCGGCACTCGGCCTGCCGCGCGGCTGGCGTATGCGCCTTGCCCGCGCCTTCGGCTCGGCGCCCATGCTGGAAGCGGCCCTTGCCGATCTCGCCAACCCGCCGCGCAACAGCCAGCTCTCCGGTCCGGTCGCCCTGTTGGCGCTCGACGGCGATGCGGAAGGCCTTGCCGCGCATATTGCCGAGGGCATGGAGGAAGCCGGGTTGTCGGCATCGTCCGGCCGCGCCCCGGCCGACATCGCGCGCCGGCTGATCGAGAAGGCGCAACTGCGCAGCGTGCGGCTGTCCGACGACGCCTTCTCGGCGCTCAAGGGGTTTCTCGGGATCGACGTCGCGCTCGACGGCGCGACCGCGGCGCTGGAAAAATTCGCCGCCGATGCCGGCCTGTCGCTGGGACCGGCGCTGGAGAATTTCGCCGCCCGCGCCAGGGCGATCGAGGCGCATGGCCTGTCCGCAGCGCAAATCCGCTACGACGCCGCCTTCGGCCGCCCGCTCGACTATTACACTGGCCTGGTCTTTGAGATTGCCGCGGGTGACGGCGACCGCCCGCTGGTCGGCGGCGGCCGCTACGACCGGCTGCTGACGCTGCTCGGCGCCAAGAAGCCAATTCCGGGCGTCGGCTTTTCGGTCTGGCTCGACCGCATCGAAGCCCTGCGGGAGAGCGCGAAATGATCACGCTGGCGATCCCCTCGAAAGGCCGTCTCAAGGAGCAGTCGCTGGAAGTGCTGGCCAAAGCCGGCCTGGCTGTCGCCTTGCCTGAGGACGACCGCAAATACCGCGCCCGCATCGATGGCCTCGACAATGTCGAGGTGGCCTTCCTGTCCGCGTCCGAGATCGCCGGCGAGATCGGCCAGGGCGCGGTCGATCTCGGCATCACCGGCGAGGACCTCTTGCGCGACAACCTCGCCGACTGGGAAGCGCGCGCCGAGATCGTCGCTCGCCTCGGCTTCGGCCATGCCGATGTCGTGGTGGCGGTGCCCGACATCTGGCTCGATGTCGATACTATGACCGATCTCGACGACGTCGCTGCCGATTTCCGCCAGCGCCACGGTCGGCGGCTCAGGATCGCCACCAAATACTGGCGGCTGACGCAGCAGTTCTTTTCGCTCAAGCACGGCATCCAGGTCTACCGCATCGTCGAAAGCCTCGGCGCCACCGAAGGCGCGCCGGCGGCCGGCCTTGCCGACGTCATCGTCGACATCACCACCACCGGCTCGACGCTGCGCGCCAACCACCTCAAGGTGCTGGGCGACGGCACGATCCTGAAGTCGCAGGCCTGTCTGGTGGCTTCAAGGAAGCAGCGCGAGGCGGCGGACGAGGCCGGGCTGCGGGAAATCGCCGCGAAAATGGCCGCGCTGGTCGCTTAGCCACCTCTACCTTCGGCGGGTTTCCTCTGCCCCGACAGGCTGATAGGCTGGCTTATCCCGGGAGGAGACGGCGATGGCGATCAAACTCGACGAGCTCATGAACGCCACCAATCTGCGCGGGCGCGGCGCCGGCGGCACCTTCATCGCTCCGCTGGGCGGCAAGGCGCATGTATCGGGCGATCGCTCGGCGCCGCTGCTCGACAAGACCATCCCTGAATTGTTTTCCGAAACGGTGAGCAGATATGCCACGCTCGACGCCGCCGTCTTCGCCGGCCAGGACAAGCGCTTCACCTGGAGCGAGCTGTCGGATGCTGTCGACGCCCTGGCCGCCGGCTTCCTGGCGCTCGGCCTGGAAAAGGGCGACCGCGTCGGCATCTGGTCGCCGAACCGCTGGGAATGGCTGGTGACGCAGTTCGCCACCGCGCGCATCGGCCTGATCCTGGTCAACATCAACCCGGCTTACCGGCTGACCGAGCTCGAATTTGCCCTCAACAAGGTCGGGTGCAAGGCACTCGTGACCGCCGCCCAATTCAAGGCGTCCGACTACCTCGGCATGATCGAGACACTGGCGCCGGAACTCGCCACCGCCGAACCCGGCAAGCTGAAGGCGAAAAAACTGCCTTCGCTGGAAATCGTCATCCGCATGGGCGACGACAATTCGCCCGGCATGTTCAATTTCGGCGACGTGCTGGCCACCGCCGCGCGCGACGACTACGACAAGCTCGACCGCATCACCGAGAGCCTGAAGCCCGGCGACGCCATCAACATCCAATTCACGTCCGGGACCACGGGAGCGCCAAAGGGCGCGACGCTCACGCATTCCAATATCGTCAACAACGGCAATTTCGTCACCTCGGCCATAAAACTCACCGTCGACGACCGGCTCTGCATCCCCGTGCCGCTCTATCACTGTTTCGGCATGTCGATGGGCACGATGGGCTGCGTGTCGAAGGGCGCGACCATGGTCTTCCCGGGCGAAGGTTTTGACGCCGGCGCGACGCTGAAGGCGGTCGCGCAGGAGCGTTGCACCGGCCTCTACGGCGTGCCGACCATGTTCGTCGCCATGCTCGACCACGCGGATTTCGCCAGCTTCGATCTCTCCAGCCTGCGCACCGGCATCATGGCCGGCTCGCCATGCCCGATCGAGGTGATGAAGAAGGTGGTGTCGCTGATGAACATGAGCCAGGTGACCATCGCCTATGGCATGACCGAGACCAGCCCCGTCTCCTTCCAGAGCAGCGTCGACGATCCGCTGGAAAAGCGCGTCTCGACCGTCGGCCGCATCCACCCGCATGTCGAGGTCAAGGCGATCGCGGCCGACGGCGCCACCGTGGCGGTTGGCGAGCCGGGCGAGCTCTGCACGCGCGGCTATTCGGTGATGAAGGGCTATTGGGACGACGCCGACAAGACCCGCGAGGCGATCGACGCCGACGGCTGGATGCACACCGGCGATCTCGCGACGATCGACGCCGAGGGCTATTGCAACATCGTCGGCCGGGTGAAGGACATGGTCATCCGCGGCGGCGAGAACGTCTACCCGCGCGAGGTCGAGGAATTCCTCTATCGTCATCCCAAGATCAAGGAAGTACAGGTCTTCGGCATTCCGGACGCCAAATACGGCGAGGAGCTCTGCGCCTGGATCGTGCTCAAGCCCGGCCAGATAGCGACGGAGCAGGAGATCAAGGCCTTCTGCGCCGGCCAGATCGCGCACTACAAGGTGCCGCGCTACGTCCGCTTCCGCACGGAGCTGCCGATGACAGTGACCGGCAAGCCGCAGAAATTCCTGATGCGCGCGGCGATGGTGGAGGAATTAGGGCTGGTGGCGCAGAAGACGGCGTAAACGGCATTTATGGACAACGAGTTTCCAAATTTCGCGGCGCTGAAAGCCGCCAAGATCGAAAACATAGATTATCGCATAGTCGTCCGGCGCGGCGCGGGAACCGGCGGTGCGATCGTCATGGCCCCACACGGCGGCAAGATCGAGCCCCGCACCTCGCTGATCACCGAGACGATAGCGGGGAACGATCTCGATATGTATTGCTTTGAAGGGCTTATGCCGGAAAGCAACCGGGAGCTGCACATAACCTCCAGGAATTTTGACGAGGCAACCGCGCTGGAACTGCTGCGGACAAAGTCCACTGTCGTCGCTATCCATGGCCGTCAGGATCGGGACGATCTTGCGACAGTCTATATGGGCGGTAAGGACGCCGTGTTGGTTTCAGAGATAGTCCGGCGTTTGCAGGAGGCCGGCTTCCAGACAAAAAAGGATAACCATCCTTTTCCGGGTATCCAGGATTCGAACATCGTCAACCGGGGGCTGACGGGGAAGGGCGCACAACTGGAAGTGCCCTTCTCGCTGCGCCGCCGACTGGGGAACGAGCCGGAACTGCTGGAAAGATTCTGCGGGGCGGTTCGCGAGGCCATTGATGCATTCGACGCCGGAAGCGGTGCCCGGTCCCCAATCATGTTCTGACTGACTGACTTGGCGGGCAAAGATTGCCCGTCAGAGGTGCTCCCCACTCGCTTTTCCTCTAAGTTCGCGGGAAACGCATGACGTTTGGGGGGCTTGAATGACTGGTTACGGGCGCTCGGTGACGTCCTACACGATGCCATTGGCCGCGCTGGCGATGGCTCTCGCGGTAAGGGCCAGCGGCATTTCGGTCGACGAAGGGTCGCTGAACGTCAGGATAATCGTTGGGGCGCTGTCGAGCGCCATCATGTTCATCACCATTTTCGTGGTGCTCGACCATGCCGAGGCGCTCGCCCGGCGCGTGGGCGAGCCTTACGGAACATTGGTGCTGACCTTTGCTGTGACGGCGATCGAAGTGTCGATCATCGTCTCCATGATGCTGCACGGAGCAAACAACCCGACGCTGGCGCGCGAGTCCGTCTTCTCGACGGTGATGATCACCTCCACCGGCGTTGTCGGCATCTGCCTCACGCTTGGCGGCTGGCGCTATCGCAAGCAGGCGATCGTCCGGCAAGGGACCAGCGCCTACCTGTCGGTTCTGATCGCGCTGACCGTGATGACGCTTATTCTACCGACCTACACCCGGGCCACGGATCCCGGCACGTTTTCGGCGGCTCAGCTTGGGTTCGTAAGCGTCCTTTCGGTGCTGCTCTATGCGAGCTTCGTGTTCGCCCAGACCGTCCGGCACCGGGAGGATTTCGTCCAGGGACAGGCGCACGAAGCGCCCATGCGAACCGCCTCCCACCAAAGCATTTCCGTCAGCGCCCTGCTGCTGTTGAGCGGCCTCATCGGCATTGTCCTGCTCGCCGAGCAGGTCGCTGCAAGCGTGGAGGATGCGCTCGCCGCCTATCAAGTAACCCAGGCCGACAGCATCGTGGGGGCGTTGATCGCGGCGCTGGTCTTGATGCCGGAGGCCATCTCGGCAATCCGCGCCTCGTTCAAGAATGAGCTGCAGCGAAGCCTGAATGTCGCGATGGGCTCGGCCTGCGCCACGATCGGTTTGACGATACCGGCGGTCGCGGCCGCCAGCCTGCTGACGGGCAGGGGACTGACCCTGGGGCTTCCGGCGTCCGATGCGGTGCTTCTGGTGCTGGCGCTTTTCATTTGCACCGTAAGCTTCGGTACCGAAAGAACGACGTTCCTGACGGGCATGGTCCATATCGTGGTGTTTTTTACATACGTCTTTCTGATATTCGTACCGTGAAAGCTCTTGCCGGGTCGGATGAAGAGGGTGGAGACGACCGCGAGGCCGGGACATGCCGTCATCCAATTCTCTATCGGGCAGCGGGCGCTCCCGCATCCGGTTGCCGAGTGACCGACAAGCCGCAGAAAGTTTTGATGCGCGAGGCAATGGCGGAGGAACTGGAGCTGGCGGTGCAGAAGACGGCGTGAGGGGCGGTGCGATCTGGCGCCGAGGCGCCAAGGTGGCCGCCTCCTTTCTCCCCGCCTCAAAACCACGGAACGCCGCGGCACAAAACGTGGCGGCGCTTGATCGATGTCAATGACGCCCGCGCGGCGCCGCGCTGGATACAAGCCTTGACCTTCCAGGGAAGCCAATGCGGCACATCAAAATCGTATTCTGGGGCCTGCTAGCGCTGCTGAGCATTCTATGGCTGGCAGCCGAACCTTCGGCATTCCAGCCGGAAAGCTTCATGGCCCTGCGCGACGCGATGGTCCAATACAGCGGCGTCATCGCGATCGGCGTGATGAGCGTCGCGATGGTCCTGGCGCTGCGACCGCGCTGGCCGGAACGCTGGTTCGGCGGGATGGACAAGATGTACCGTCTGCACAAGTGGCTGGGCATCACGGCCCTGATCGTCTCCGTGGCTCATTGGCTTTGGAGCCAAGGGCCGAAATGGGCGATGGGATGGGGCTTGCTCGAGCGTCCGGCACGCGGCGAAAGGCCCACGGTGGAAAACCCGGTCGAGGCGTTCTTCATGAGCTTGCGCGGTTCGGCGGAAGGGGTGGGCGAATGGGCCTTCTATGCTGCCGTGCTGCTGATCGCATTGGCGTTGATAAGGTATTTTCCCTACCGGCTCTTCTACAAGACGCATCGTCTTCTCGCGATCGCTTATCTCGTGCTGGTGTTCCACGCGGTCGTGCTGACCGAGTTCAGGTACTGGACTTCGCCGATTGGCGTGGCAATGGCGCTGCTCCTGGTGGCTGGCACCTATGTGGCGGCGATCGTGCTGCTCCGCCGCGTGGGCGCCGGACGGAAGGTGCAGGGCACGATCACCTCGCTTCACTATTATCCCGGCGTGCGAGCTCTTGAGACCGAGATCGAGGTGCCGCAAGGGTGGCCGGGTCACAAGCCAGGGCAATTCGCCTTCGCGACATCGGACAGCTCCGAAGGCGCGCATCCCTACACCATCGCCTCCGGCTGGAACGACAGAGATCGCAAGATCACGTTTGTCACCAAGGAATTGGGAGATCACACCAGCCGGCTGCGCCACAAGCTGCGCATCGGGCAGCACGTGAAGATCGAAGGGCCATATGGCTGTTTCGACTTCGAAAACGGCCAGCCCCGGCAAATCTGGATCGGCGGTGGCATCGGCATCACGCCCTTTATTGCCGGCATGAAGCATATTGCGCTGGGGCGGCAGGCAAAGCGGGATCAGTCATTACCGTCGATCGACCTGTTTCATACGACAGCGGACTATGA
>NZ_RZTO01000276.1:0-7070 GCF_003997225.1 Mesorhizobium sp. M2C.T.Ca.TU.002.02.1.1 | reverse complement strand
AGGCGCAGCTCGTCGGCGGCCAGCTCGCCCGGCGCTACAACATCCCTTACCGCACTTCCAACACCTGCGCCGCCAACACGGTCGACGCGCAGGCCGCCTATGAAAGCGTCTTCTCGCTCTGGGGCGCGATCCAGGGCGGCGGCAATCTGATGATGCACGGCGCCGGCTGGCTGGAAGGCGGCCTGCGCTGCTCCTACGAAAAGACCATCCTCGACATCGATCTTCTGCAGATGGTGGCCGAGTTCCTCACCCCGCTCGATCTCTCCGAGGACGCGCTCGGCTTCGACGCCATCCAGTCGGTCGGCCCGGGCGGCCATTTCTTCGGCACCCAGCACACGCAGGAGCGCTACAAGACCGCCTTCTATTCGCCGATCGTCTCCGACTGGCGCAATTTCGAGAGCTGGACAGAGGCCGGCTCGCCGACGGCGATGGAACGCACCAACAAGGTATGGAAGGAGCGCCTTGCCTCCTACGAAGAGCCGTATATGGATCCGGCCATCCGCGAGGAACTCAACGACTTCGTCGAAAAGCGCCGCGCCGAAGGCGGCGCGCCGACGGATTTCTGATCATCGTTCGACCGGGCAAATGCCCGCCATTCGTCTCCTTTCTGACTCCACATTGCACAAGACGGAACTATCTGCATGAAATCCCACGTAAAAGCGGTTGTCATCGGCGGCGGCGTCGTCGGCTGCTCGGTGCTCTATCACCTCGCCAAAGCCGGCTGGACCGACATCATGCTGATCGAGCGCTCGGAGCTGACCTCCGGCTCGTCCTGGCATGCGGCGGGCGGCTTCCATACGCTCAACGGCGACCCGAACGTCGCCAAGCTGCAGGCCTATACCGTCCAGCTCTATAAGGAGATCGAGGAGCTCTCCGGCCAGTCCTGCTCGCTGCATCTGACCGGCGGCGTCATGATGGCCGACACGCCCGAGCGCATGGACTTCCTGCGGCTCGCACATGCCAAGGGCCGCTATCTCGGCATGGACACCGAGCTGATCACGCCTTTGGAAGCGAAGGCCATGTTCCCGCTGATGGACGAGAAGAATTTCGTCGGCGCCATGTGGGATCCGGTCGAGGGCCATCTCGACCCTTCCGGCACCACCATCGCCTACTCCAAGGCGGCGAAGAAACTCGGCGCCGAGATCGTGCTGCGCAACCGCGTCGTGGACCTGACGCAGCAGCCGGACGGCACCTGGAACGTCGTCACCGAGCAAGGCACGGTGCATGCCGAGCATGTCGTCAACTGCGGCGGCCTGTGGGCGCGCGAGATCGGCCGTATGGTCGGCGTCGAGCTGCCGGTGCTGGCCATGGAGCATATGTACCTCTTGACCGAGCCGATGCCGGAGGTCGAGGAATTCAACAAGTCGACCGGCCGCGAGATGATCGGCGTGCTCGACTTCAAGGGCGAGATCTACACCCGCCAGGAGCGCAACGGCATCCTGCTCGGCACCTATGAAAAGGCCTGCAAGCCGTGGTCGCCGGTCAACACGCCCTGGGATTTCGGCCATGAATTGCTGCAGCCCGACATCGACCGCATCGCGCCGTCGCTGGAAATCGGCTTCAAGCATTTCCCCGGCATAGAGAAGGCTGGCATCAAGCAGATCATCAACGGCCCCTTCACCTTCGCGCTCGACGGCAACCCGCTGGTCGGCCCGGTGCAAGGCCTGACCAATTTCTGGTGCGCATGCGCCGTCATGGCCGGCTTCAGCCAGGGCGGCGGCGTCGGCCTCGCGCTGTCGAACTGGATGGTGCACGGCGATCCGGGCTTCGACGTCTGGGGCATGGACGTCGCCCGCTTCGGCGAATGGGCCACCCTGCGCTACACCAACGCCAAGGTGCGCGAGAACTATTCGCGGCGCTTCTCGATCCGGTTCCCCAACGAGGAGTTGCCGGCCGCCCGTCCGGCGCAGACGACGCCGCTCTACGACACCATGCTCGCCAACAATGCGGTCATGGGCGACTCGTGGGGCCTCGAGACCCCGCTCTGGTTCGCGCCGAAGGGCACCGAGCCGAAGGACATCGTCTCGTTCCATCGTTCCAACGATTTCGGCCCGATCGGCGAGGAAGTGCGCGCCACGCGCGACAAGGTCGGCGTCACCGAGATCGCCAACTTCGCCAAATACGAGGTCTCAGGCCCGGGCGCGGAGGATTTTCTCAACCGGCTGATGACCAACCGCATGCCGAAGGTCGGCCGCATCGTGCTGACCCCGATGGTCAACGAGTTCGGCAAGCTGATCGGCGATTTCACCATCGCCAAGACCGGCGAGGACCGTTTCATGATCTGGAGCTCTTCCGCCGCGCAGAAATACCATATGCGCTGGTTCGAGAAGCATCTGCCCAAGGATGGTTCGGTGCGCATCCATCGCTTCGACCAGACGCTGGTCGGCCTGTCCATCGCCGGACCGAAATCGCGTGACCTGTTGCAGAAGCTGGTCGACGTCGACGTCTCGACCAAGGCCTTCCGCTTCATGGATTTCCGCGAGATGGCGGTCGGCGGCGCGCCCTGTATGGTCAACCGCATCACCTATACCGGCGACCTCGGCTACGAGATCTGGATGGCGCCTGCCTATCAGCGCCTCGTCTACAAGGCGATCAAGGAAGCCGGCGCGGAATTCGGCATTGTCGACTTCGGCATGCGCGCGCTGCTTTCGATGCGTCTCGAAAAGAACTTCCCCACCTGGTTCCGCGAACTGCGTCCGATCTACGGCCCGTTCGAAGGCTCGATGGACCGTTTCATCAAGCTCGAGAAGAACGACTTCATCGGCCGCGAAGCGTCGGCCAAGGAGCATGCCGAGGGTCCGAAACTGCGCCGTGTTTCCTTTATCGTCGATGCCATCGATGCCGATGTGATGGGCGACGAGCCGATCTGGGCCAAGGTCTCCAAGGACTACGGCACGGTGGAGAAGCCGCACGGTTACGGCGCGCCGCGCTTCGATGAAACGGGCAAGGAAGTCCGCGGCTCGAAGGCCGCCGAAGGCGCTTCCGCCGTGCGCGGCATCGTCGATGGCGAATGGCGCGTCGTCGGCTGGGTGACCTCGGGCGGCTACGCGCATTACGTCCAGAAGTCGATGGCGCAGGGCTATGTCCCCGCGGCCCTCGCCGAGGACGAAAGCGCCGGCCTGTT
Organism: Mesorhizobium sp. M2C.T.Ca.TU.002.02.1.1; assembly: GCF_003997225.1. NCBI lineage: Bacteria > Pseudomonadati > Pseudomonadota > Alphaproteobacteria > Hyphomicrobiales > Phyllobacteriaceae > Mesorhizobium > Mesorhizobium sp. M2C.T.Ca.TU.002.02.1.1. Next base: position 3,946 of record NZ_RZTO01000276.1, on the reverse strand, counting down.
CGAGATCGAGATCCTCGGCCGCCGCCGCCCGGCCCGCATCAATGTCGAGCCGCCCTTCGATCCGAGCGGCGAGAAGATGCGGACCTGACGCGAGAGCAATTCCAAGAAAAGTGTGACACGGTTTTCCGCCCGGAATTGCGTAAAACAGATAGACAGAGCGGTTTGCCGTTTACGAAACGGTGAACCGCTCTGGCGAATTGTTGGATTGCGCCGGTCGCCATGGCATGGTTAAGCCCGCTACCGGCGCATCAGCACGAGAAGACAATCCCCTTGCGGCAGCTTGAGAAATGGACCGATTGGCTCTGCGATGAACGGGTCGGTCCATTCAGCGCCGCTGTCGCGCTCGCCCTCCTCTACTGCCTGACCCAGATCGCGGTGATGGCGCTGCTGTCCCACGTTGCGGGCACGGGCGTCGGCGTCGACGATTCCGAGCAGCTGATGGAGATGCGCTTCCTCGCCGCCGGCTACGGCAGTTCGCAGCCGCCTCTATACACCTGGCTGGCGATGCTCGCGGCCTCTGCGGTCGGAACCAGCGTCCTTGCCCTCAAGATCGTCAAATACGGCCTGCTGGCCGCCGGGCTTGCCGCCTACTTCACCGCCATACGCCGCCTCGGCTACTCGAACCGCACAGCTGCAGCCGGCATGTTCGGGCTGCTTCTGTTTCCCCAGATCTTCTGGGAGATGCAGCACGCCCTCACCCACTCGGTCGCCATATTCTGTTTCACCTCGGTGCTGCTCCTGGCGCTGGTCGAGGTCGAGAAACGCCGATCGGCCATCGCCTATGCGTTTTTCGGCCTGGCGACGGCGGCCGCGATGCTGTCGAAATACAACATCGTCATCTTCCTTGCCGCCCTGTTCCTGGCATCTCTCACGGTTCGCGAAACGCGGGAGGCGATCTTCGACCGGCGTTTTCTGATCAGCGTGGCGGTGGCGGTCCTTGCCTGCCTGCCGACGCTCTATTGGAGCCTGACGCATCTGGAAGATTTGCTCGCGCACCAAGAGGGCCTGGGCGTCGCCGAAGGCGGCAGCGTTGCGAAAACGGCACTTCTCGGCATCCGCAGGCTGGCCAACGCGATCGTCAATTTCGCTGGATTGCCGGTCGCGATTTTCGCCGTCGCCTATGGCCTGGCGATAAGAAAGCGGACGGAGCCGCCTCAGCCGGTAAGGTGGCCGGAAAAGCTGTTGTGGCGGGCGATCGTGCTTGGTCTGGTGGTCATGGTGACGGTCGTGCTGGCCGCCGGCATCACCCAGTTTCGCGATCGCTGGATGCTGCCCATCTTCATCCTCCTGCCCGCGGCCTTGGCCATGCGCTTCGACGCCATGGGCCAGAGGGGCCGAAAGACGCAAGCCACCATCGTCTTCGTCGGCGCGCTCCTTGCCGTTTTCGTGCTGCCGCTGAGCTGGTACATGCACCTGAACGGTGGCGACGGCCGCGGCAGCATCGTGCGCATGGATTACCGGTCGCTTTACGACCAGATCAACGCCGACGGACCGGTCAAGACAGTGGTTTCGAGCTGGTTCTGGGTGGGTAATCTTCGCTTGGTCGATGCCGGTCTCATCGCGCTCGACGACGAGACACCGGACTTCGCCCGCTCGATCCGCGAGCCTGCGGTCCTTGTTCTGACCGACGACAGGGAATCGTCCTCGGATGTCTTCGAAGAATTGGCGAGGGCCGGCTACGCGATGGATACCGTCCATCGCACGATCGAGGTGCCGCAGGCGCTCGGCTTCCCGCCGCGCAAGGTCACGATCACCAAATTGCACAAGAAGACCGCGCCGTAAGATTCGGGGGGGACGAATGGACAAGCTAGGCTTTGGCCGTCACCGCAAGATCATGCCCTTCGAACCCGGCTCGGTCGAGGCGCTGCGCGAGACCTCCCGCGAGAAGGCGGCCTCGCTCAACCAGCATGTGCTGGGCTATGGCGCGACAGCCGAAGCCGAGTGGGCGGCGGCAGGCATCGCCGCGCCCGACCTGTCCGCCATGCGCGGATACCGGTTGGAACGCATCCGCGCCGAACTGAAGCGCCGCGACTATGCCGGCGCCCTGCTCTACGACCCGGTCAACATCCGCTATGCGACGGACTCGACCAACATGCAGCTCTGGGTCGCGCACAACCCGACACGCCATTGCTTCGTCGCAGCGGAAGGGCCGGTGGTGCTGTTCGACTATTTCTCCTGCGAGCACCTGTCCGACCATTCGGGCGTCGTCGACGAGGTGCGCCCGGCCGTGTCATGGATGTATCTCTACAGTGGCGAACTGACCGATGAGAAGGTCCGCCGCTGGGGCGCCGGCATCGCCGAACTCGTTGCCGAGCATGGCGGCGGCAATCGCCGCATCGCCGTCGACCACATCAATCCGGAAGGTGTCGGGGAACTCGCCCGCCACGGCATTTCCGTCGGCAATGGCGAGGCGGTGATGGAGAATGCGCGCCTCATCAAATCGCCGGACGAGATCCTCGCCATGCGCCGCGCCATCGTCGCCTGCGAGGCGGCGATGAGCGAGATGGAAGCGGTGCTGAAGCCCGGCATCTCCGAAAACGAGCTCTGGGCGGAACTGCATCGCGGCAACATCGCGCGCGGCGGCGAATGGATCGAAACCCGGCTTCTGTCGTCCGGCCCGCGCACCAATCCCTGGTTCCAGGAATGCTCCTCGCGCGTCATCGAGAATGGCGACCTCGTCGCCTTCGACACGGACCTGATCGGCCCTTACGGTTTCTGCGCCGATCTCTCGCGCACATGGCTCTGCGGCGACAGGCAGCCGTCGAACGAACAGCGCGACCTCTTCCGCATCGCCGCCGACCAGATCGCCCACAACACGGATCTGATGCGGCCGGGCATCTCCTTCCGCGACCTTGTCGAGCGCTCGGCGATGCCGCCGGACGATTGCTATCCGACGCGCTACGGCGTGCTCTACCATGGTGTCGGCCTGGCCGACGAATATCCGACACTGCCGCATGCAAGCGATTGGACCGACGACACGCCGGATGGCGTGCTCGAACCCGGCATGGTGCTTTGCGTCGAAAGCTATATCGGCAGGCTTGGCGGGCGCGAGGGCGTCAAGATCGAGGAGCAGATCCTGATCACCGGGACCGGCAACGAGAAGCTTTCAGCCTACAAGCTGGACGAGCGGCTGCTCTGACGCGCCGCTTTCGGCCGCCGCGACGGCCTCGCGCATCATGGCAATGGTTTTTTCCGGTGTTGTTCTGGCGGTGATATAGGGCAAGCCCTTGCGCCGCGCCGTCCAGCCGACGACCTTCACGCCTTTCACCGCCGGCTCGAAACGCTGCGCCAGCGCCCAGCTTTCGCAGTCGATGGCCGCGATATCGGCCCTGCCTTCCGCGACCGCCACGATCGATGACCGGTGGCCACCGCTCTCGCCGCGCGAGGCGAAGATATCGAGGCTCTCTCCCATCGCCTCCAGGTCGCGCGTCAGTCCGATCAGGCCGGACATCGAATCCGGGTTGTTGAAGATGAAGCGCTTGCCGCGAAGAAGATCGATCGGGATGACGGCCTTGCCATCCTGCGGCGAGGCAACCGGTAGTCCGCCATCCGCGGCCATCACCAGCGCGCTGGAATAGAGTTCCCCTTGTCCGCCTTCGAACGCATCGTAATTCGGCTGTGCGATCACCTGCACATGCCGAGCGAGGCCGAGTTCCATCGGCCCCCAGCAGGTTTGCCCGAAGAGCAGCGCCGGACTGAGCCAGAGCTCGTGAAAATCGAGCTCGTCCGCAGGCAGCGTCGCCGGGTCCGGCGCAATCAGCCTGCCGGCGTCATCGGGGATTCCGCCAGGCACCGGCGGCAGATCGCCATTGCTGCGCACGATCGTTTCCGGCGCATCGATGCCCCGTTGCCGGAAAGCGTCGCGCAGGCGTGCCCATTGCGCGTCGACCTCGCCGCGCGCTTCGGGCCAGTCATACATCGGCAGGGCCGCAACGAACTTGCCCAT
>NZ_RZTO01000275.1:0-7078 GCF_003997225.1 Mesorhizobium sp. M2C.T.Ca.TU.002.02.1.1 | reverse complement strand
CATCATTTCTGCTCGGGCCGCTTCTTCGCGCGCGAGCAGATGTGCCTTGCGGTAGGATTGCTGCTGGAGCGGTTTCCGGATCTGCGGCTGGTGCCGGGCAAGCAGCCGGTCTTCCGCGGCTGGGAGTTCCGCGCGCCGGCGACACTTCATGTAGAATTTGGAGCAAACTCGTAATGATCAACCAGGACACCATCGACACGCTGCGCAAAACGGAGGTCGGCGCGCGGCGTCTGTTCATCGATGGAGCCCCGGTGGATGCGCAGAGCGGCGCCAGCCTTGAGGTGATCTCGCCGATCGACGGCCGTCCCTTCGCCCGCATCGCCGATGGCGGCGTCGCCGATGTCGACCGCGCCGTAGCCTCGGCGCGCAAGGCGTTCGCCAAGGGCTCCTGGTCGCGCGCGGCGCCCGCCTTGCGCAAGAAGGTGCTTACGAAATTTGCCGAGTTGGTCGAAAAGCACGCGCCGGAACTGGCCGTGCTCGGCGTGCGCGACAACGGCACCGAAATCGGCATGGCCTACAAGGCCGAGCCGCTGTCTGCCGCCGGCACCATCCGCTACTATGCCGAGGCGATCGACAAGGTCTATGGCGAGATCGCGCCGACGGCTGACAATGTGCTCGGCCTCATCCACAAGGAACCGCTCGGCGTCGTCGGCGTCATCGTGCCGTGGAACTTCCCGCTGATGATCGGCGCCTGGAAGATCGCGCCGGCCTTGGCCGCCGGCAATTCCATCATCGTCAAGCCGCCGGAGATCGCCTCGCTCACCTTGCTGCGGCTGGCGGAACTGGCCGCCGAGGCCGGCTTCCCGGACGGCATCTTCAATGTCGTCACCGGGCGCGGCTCGGTCGCCGGCGAGGCGCTCGGCCTGCATATGGATGTCGACGCCATCGCCTTCACCGGCTCCGGCCCGGTCGGTCGCCGCCTGCTCGAATATGCCGCGCGCTCCAACCTCAAGCGCGTGTTCCTCGAGCTTGGCGGCAAGTCGCCCAACATCGTCTTTGCCGATGCGCCTGATTTGAGGCAGGCGGCGGTCGTTTCGGCCAACGGCATCTTCCGCAATTCCGGACAGGTCTGCGTCGCCGGCTCGCGGCTGCTGGTCCAGGCCTCGGTCTATGACCGCTTCATGGACGAGCTCCTCAAGGCGACCACCAAGCTGAAGGTCGGCGACCCGCTCGACCTTGGCAGCGACATCGGCGCGGTGTCGAGCGCCGAGCAGCTGACCAAGAATCTCGGCTTCGTCGCCAAGGCCGTGGAGGAGGGCGCCCGTCTCGTCACCGGCGGCGAACGCATCCTGGCCGGGACCGGCGGCAGCTATATGGCGCCGACGATCTTCGAGAACGTGACCGCGACGATGCAGCTCGCTCGCGAGGAAGTGTTCGGGCCGGTGCTCGGCGTCACGCGCTTCGAGACGGAGGAGGAGGCGGTGCGGCTCGCCAACGCGACGGTCTATGGGCTCGCCTCGGCCGTATGGACCTCGAACCTGTCGACCGCCCACCGTATGGTGCGCGCCATCAATGCCGGCGTCGTCCACGTCAACACCTATGGCGGCGCCGACATCACCGTGCCGCTCGGCGGCTTCAAGCAGTCCGGCTTCGGCCGCGACAAGTCGCTGCATGCGATCGAGAAATACACGGACCTGAAGACGGCGTGGATTTCGCTGGGGTGAAGCGCCAGCGCCTGACTTTGCACTTCCACACGACTTAAACAGGCGGCCGCTTGCGCGGCTCGCTTCGAGGCACTCCTGTCATTGGCGGAACGCTCCGGCTGCCTTGTTGGTTCCGGCCGCCGCAACCCGATTTGCCTGCCCGCTTTACGGATTCTTGAGCGGGGCCGAAAAAAAGACTCGACTTAAATGTCATGACGTTCGTACGATATGTCCATGACGTGGGACATGAACGATCTCGACCAGGGGCCTTTGCCGCTCTGGTTCCAAATCGCGGACCGGCTGCGCGCGGCGATCGAGCGCGGCGAGTTCAGGCCCGGCGATGCCTTGCCGTCGGAAGCGCGGTTGAACGAGCGCTTCGGCGTGAGCCGGACGACGGCGCGCGCCTCGCTCGACCGTCTCGAGCAGGAGGGGCTGATCAGCCGCCGCTCCGGCAAGGGATCGATCGTGCTGACGTCGCGGGTCGAGCAGCCGCTTAATCTGCTGTCGAGCTTCTCCGAAGACATGCTTCGCCGGGGCTTGCAGCCATCCTATGTGACGCGAAGCGCCGACTATGCCCTGCCCACGGCGGAAGTGGCCGAGGCGCTCGGCATAGACCGCAAGACCCGCGCCTTCCGCATCGATCGTCTGCTCAAGGCCGACGGTTGGCCGATAGGGATGTCGGAATCCTGGATATCGCCGGCGGTGCTCAATTCGCATACGCCGAGCAGCAGGGACCTCGACGTCGTATCGCTCTACACCTGGCTCGAGCGCAACCACGGCGCCAGGATCGCCGGCGGGCAGGAGCTGATCGAGGCGGCGACAGCGACGAGGAAACTCGCCGAGAGCCTGGACATTGCCGTCGGCGCGCCGCTGCTGGTTGCCCGGAGGCGGTCGCATGCAGCCGACGGCGCGCCCATCGAATACGCGGTCATGCACTATCGCGCCGACCGCTACCGTTTCCGCGTCGATCTGGTGCGGCAATGACGGGCCGAACCGCGCTTTTCGTCGGCGATGTCAGTTTCGACCTGACGATGACCGTGTCGCACATACCGGAACCCGACGAGAAAGTGCACGCGGCCACGGCGATCGAATCGCCCGGCGGCGTGGCCGCCAATGCAGCGGTGGCTTGCGCCCTGGCTGGGACACCGGTTCGGCTTGCCATCGGCGTCGGCGACGATGTTGTCGGGCGGGTGCTGGTCGATCAGTTGGAGACGATCGGCGCCGAAATCGCATGGCATGTCTATCCCGGAATGACTTGCCGGGTTGTCGTCCTGCTGGAACCTCATGGCGAGAAACGCCTGCTGCTTTATCCCGGCGTCTCGATGTACCCGCAACGGCTGCAGATCGAGGCGCTTTCGCTTGACGACACCGGTTGGATCCATACCGCGGTCTACGACCGCTCCGCCGCGGCCGCGCTGATCGACCGCTGCCGGGCGCGGGCGCTGCCCTGGTCGCTCGACCTGGAGCCTTCCACCTTTCCCGACGGGATAGACCTCATGCGCGATTTCATCGCCGGTGCCGCGGTCGTCTTTTGCAATGGCCGTTCCATGGCGGCCATCGGCGGCGATGCGATCGGGCGCTTGCTGGCGATGGGCGCCAAGACGGTCGTTCAGACACGAGGCGCCGACGGAGCGACGCTGCATCGGGCGGAAGGGCATCTGGATATCGCGGCGCCGCGAGGCCCTGTCGTCGACACCACCGGCGCCGGCGACTGCCTCGCCGGCTGGTTCATCGCCGAACGATTGCGCGGCATGGCGCCCGAAGCAGCGCTTGAGACCGCCGTCGCCGCCGCCGCGCTGAGCTGCGCCCGGCTCGGATCGCAATCATCCTATCCCAGACGGCAGGATCTGCCCGGCCTGAAAATCCAGGCCTGACGACCGCCGGACGACGCAACAGAGAGCCAGCAATGAAAGCGACGCAAGTCCTCCCTCCCAAGATCAACGCCCTGGAAGAATTGTTCCAGGTCAGGAAGCCGATCATCGGCGTCATCCATCTGCAGGCCCTGCCGGGCGCGCCCCGCTATCAGGGTCAGCCGATGCGCGACATCTATGCCGCCGCCGTCGCCGACGCGCGCACCCTGTCGGCGGGCGGGATCGACGGCATCATCATCGAGAATGCCAGCGACATGCCGTTTCGCAGGCCCGAAAACATCGGTCCCGAGACCGTGGCCGCCCTGACGGCCGCGTGCCTGGAGGTAAGAGGCGCCGTCGACACGCCGATCGGCATCACCTGCGTCGCCAACGGCGTGGTTCCGGCGCTCGCGGTCGCCAAGGCGGTCGGTGCCCGCTGGGTCAGGGCAAACCAATGGGTCAACGCCTATGTCGCCAATGAGGGTTTCCTGAACGGCCCGGCGCCGGAGGCGATGCGCTACCGCTCGGCGATCGGCGCGACCGATGTCCGCATCTTCGCGGATGTCCATGTCAAGTTCGGCGCGCATGCGATCACGGCTGATCGCAGCATTCCGGAACAAGCGACCGACGCCGAATGGTTCGACGCCGACGTTCTCATCGCCACCGGCACGCGCACCGGGTCCCCGACCGAGCCGCGCGAGGTCCAGGAGGTGAAAAGCGGCACGACGCTGCCCGTCATTGTCGGATCCGGTCTCAACCCGGATCAGGTTCCGAGCCTCTTCGAGGTTGCCGACGGCGCCATCATTGGCCAGTGGCTGAAGCGCGACGGGGTCTGGTGGAACCCTGTCGATCCGGCTCGCGTCGAGCGACTGGTCGCCGCCGTCTCGCGGCTGAGGAGCGGCGGATGACCCTGCTTACCGAAGCGACCGACGTTTTTTCGGCGGCGGCCAGCGAGCGCTGCGTCGTGCTGTTCATCGCCAAATCCCAGCCAAGGCTGCCCGGCGTTTTCGATGCAGGGCACCTTGCCGCCATAGGCGCGGTGCTTGGCGAATTGGAGGCCGAGGGATGGCTCCTCTCGCTGCGGGCCATGGTCGACCCGTCCGAGAAGACCGCGCCTACCGCGTTCGAGACCGGTTTCGCCCATGACGCCGATGTCGTCGGCGTGTTCGAGGCGCCGACGATCTCGGCGGCGCTGCGGGGCACGGTGCGGCTGGAGAGCGCCGGATGGTCTCGGCGCTTTGCCACGCAATGGCTGGTCGGCCCGCGGGAGTTCGCCGCCGTGAACGGGATCGGGCCGGCGATCGACCGCAAATGGGGTTTCTTCGCGCTCTGGGAATGGAACGACGCCTGGGCGGCGGCAACCGCCGAAACCCGCCGCGACTATGACGCCGAATGCGATGTCGCGTTCCAGGGCGATCTCTCCTTCAACGTCAACATCGCCGGGCGCCATCGCCTGGACTGGGCCAGTTCCTGGCATCATCTCGGCGTCTGGGAATCCGATCGCCCCGAAACCGTCGACGCCGCGATCCGCGGTCATGAGCGCGCGGCCGATTTCAAGTTCACGACGTCCAGGCATTTGCTCGGGCGGCGGCGTCCGCTCACCGAGCTGCTTGCCGGCGCCCCAGGAGGAATATCATGACGGAAAGCATCTGGATCCACTATGCGCGGCCTCGCCCGCATTGGTACGGGCTGAGCGAAGCCGAGCAGGCGGCGCGAAGGAAGGCCTGGGCGGAGGTGTCAGCTGCATCGGGCAAGGCCGGCGCCGCATTCGTCGGCAATTATCATGTGCGCGGACAGCACGATTTCGAGACGGTCGAGATCTGGCGCTTTCCCGACGCTGAGGCCGCCTTCGATCATTGGTCGCGGCTGACGGCGGCGGCCTACAACGAGTGGTTCGCCTTCTCCAACAATATCGGCCTGGCCGCGGAATCGGCGCCGTGAGCACGATCCCGCTCCTCGAGGCGCAAAACATCCGACGTCGGTTCGGGCACGTTCATGCGCTCGACGGAGCGAACTTCGCCGTCTATCCGGGCGAGATCTGCGCCCTCATCGGCGACAACGGCGCCGGCAAGTCGACCCTGGTCAAGATATTGTCGGGCGCCGATCGTCCGGACGAAGGCCGCATCCTCATCGGCGGGCGCGAGGTCTCCTTCGACAGCCCGGCGACCGCGCAGCAACTGGGCATCGCGACCGTCTACCAGGATCTGGCGCTCGCGCCCGAACTCGCCGCTTCCGACAATCTCTTCCTCGGCCGCGAGATCATGCGGGCCGGACTGCTCGGACAACTCGGTTTTCTCAACCGGCGCGAAATGCGGCGACGCGCGGCCGATCAATTCGCCCGGCTCAGCGTGCATCTCAGATCGCCGGGCGTGCCGGTTTCGGCACTTTCGGGCGGCCAACGTCAGTCCGTCGCGATCGCACGTGCGGCGTTGTGGGCAGACAAGATCATCTTCATGGACGAGCCGACCGCAGCACTTGGCGTGCAGCAGACGGCCCGTGTCCTCGACCTCATCCGGCAGGTGCGCGACCAGGGCATCGCCGTGGTCCTGATCAGCCACAACATGCCGCAGGTTCTCGAGATCGCGGACAGGGTCGAGGTGCTGCGGCTTGGCAAGCGGGTCGCCCGCTTCGAGACCAGGGCGGCGACCGTCGAAAGCCTGGTGACCGCCATGACCAGCGGCACCGATGCGGGGGACGTGGTTCAATGATCCGGCTCAACGCTAAAGCCGCGGGCGGCGATGGCACCGAACGCGAAACAGGCGCGGAGCGGTTGAGCAGGCTGATCGGCGGGGGCTGGATATTTCTCCTGCTGTTTGGCCTGATCGTCATCTTCTCGGTCATGCGGCCCGAGCAGTTCGGCTCTTCCTACAATCTCACCATGTTGGCCGTGAACGCGGCCATCCTGCTTGTGCTCTCGATAGGCCAGACCTTCGTCATCGCTTCGGCAGGCATCGATCTGTCGGTGGGGGCGGTCCTGGTCTTCTCCTCGGTGACCTCGGCGCAGGTGATGCTCTGGCTGTCGGGCACGCCCGGCGGCACCTATGGCACGACCGACGGTGGCTGGGGTGTCATTGGCGCCGGCCTCGTCGTCGCTCTCGTCAGTGGCGCCGGCTGGGGGGCGCTGAACGGGTTCCTCGTCGCCTTCGCCCGCATCCCGCCGCTCATCGTGACGCTCGGCTCGCTCGGCATGGCGCTGGGCTTTGCCCAGATCCTGACCGGCGGCGTCGATGTGCGTGCCGTCCCGGAACTGCTGGTGAGCGAAATCGGCGCGGGAACGATCGCCGGCGTGCCGGTCCTGGTGATCATCGCCGTCATCGTCACCATTGTCGCGGCAATCGTCCTGCATCTCACACGCTTTGGCCTGCACGTGTTTGCCGTCGGCTCGAATGCGGAAGCCTCCCGCCGATCCGGCATCAGGCTCAGGTCCCGCATCGTCCAGATCTACGTCTTGTCCGGAGCGCTCGCGGGGCTCGCCGCGATGATGTCGATTGCCCGTTTCTCCACGACCACGATCGGCGGCCACGCGATGGACAATCTTTCCACGATCTCGGCCGTCGTCCTTGGCGGTACCAGCCTCTTTGGCGG
>NZ_RZTO01000274.1:0-7102 GCF_003997225.1 Mesorhizobium sp. M2C.T.Ca.TU.002.02.1.1 | reverse complement strand
ATCAAAAACCCCCGGCTAACGCCAGGGGTTTGTCAGCAGTCTGTGGGCGCGCTCCGGCGCGCCCGTTTCATTTGGATCAGCCCGCCTTGCGGACCGCCGCTTCTTCGAAGAACCGGTTCGGCGGCCGCTTCAGGCCGAGATTCTCGCGCAGCGTCGATCCTTCATACTCACGCCTGAATATCCCGCGCCGCTGCAGCTCGGGCACCACCTTCTCGGCGAAATCATCGAGCCCGGCGGGCAGATAGGGAAACATGACATTGAAGCCATCTGAGCCTTCGGTGAGCAGCCATTCCTCCATCTCGTCGGCAATGGACTTGGCGCTGCCGACGAAGGCCAGGCCCGAATAGCCGCCGAGCCGCTGGGCGAGCTGGCGAACAGTGAGGCTCTCTTTTCTCGCCAACTCGATGACGCGCTCGCGGCTGCTTTTCGAGGCATTGGTGTCCGGCACGTCCGGCAGCGGACCGTCGGGATCGAAGCCGGAGGCATCGTGGCCGAGCGCGATCGACAGCGAGGCGATGCCGCTCTCGTAGTAGACGAGGCTGTCGAGCTTGGCGCGTTTGGCTCGAGCCTCCTCGACGCTATCGCCGACGACTACAAAGGCTCCAGGCAGGATCTTGATATCGTCGCGCGAACGGCCGAGCTTTTCCGCGCGGCCCTTCACGTCGGCAAGGAAGCGCTGGCCAGACGCCAGGTCGGGTGGCGCTGCGAAGATCACCTCCGCCGTCTCGGCGGCCAGCTGCCGTCCGGCCTCGGACGTGCCGGCTTGGACGATGACCGGCCAGCCCTGCACGGGCCGCGCGATGTTGAGCGGACCGCGTACCGACAGATGCTCGCCCTTGTGGTCGAGCACATGGAGTTTCGATGTATCGAAGTAGAGCCCGCTGTCCGCATCGCGGATGAAGGCGTCGTCGGCAAAACTGTCCCACAGCCCGGTGACGACATCGTAGAACTCGCGCGCCCGGTGGTAGCGCTCGTCGTGCTCGACATGCTCGTCGAGGCCGAAATTCAGCGCGGCGTCGGGATTGGAGGTGGTCACGATGTTCCAGCCGGCGCGGCCGCCGCTGATATGGTCGAGCGACGCGAAGCGGCGGGCAATGTGATAGGGCGCGTCGAAGGTGGTCGATGCGGTCGCGACAAGGCCGATATGATCGGTGACGGCAGCGAGCGCCGACAGCAGCGTGAACGGCTCGAAGGATGTCACCGTGTGGCTGCGCCGCAGCGCCTCGATCGGCATGTTGAGCACGGCCAGGTGGTCAGCCATGAAGAAGGCGTCGAATTTCGCGGCCTCGAGCGTTTGCGCAAAACGCTTCAGATGCGCGAAGTTGAAATTGGCGTCGGGATAAGCGCCCGGATAGCGCCAGGCGCCGGTGTGAAGACTGACGGGGCGCATGAAGGCACCGAGTCGCAATTGCCGTTTTTCTGACATGGGGAATGATCCAGCGATGACGAGCGTTGCCGCTCCGGTATCGGCGCAGGATCGGCCCGCATCGCGCCGCTGAAAAGGAATTCTGTTTTACCGAAGGGTTGCCACCGAGCATTTTCGCCCGGGCGGATCCTCGATGCAGATCATCCGCCGCCGGCTTTCACCGACGGCGGATGATCCGGGTTGCCACGTCTATTTCTATTCAGCAGCCAGTGCCAGCTGCGGTCTTTCGATGCCTTCGACCTTCTCCGGCTCGAGCGCCTGCTCGTCGGTCTTGGCCTTCTTCGGCGCGCGGCCGAAGAACAGGGCGTAGCCGGCCGGCAGCACCAGGATGGTGAGCACCGTGGCGACCAGGATGCCACCCATCATGGCGTCGGCGAGCGGCCCCCAGAAAACGGCGCGCGAGATCGGAATCAGCGCCAGCACGGCGGTGAGCGCGGTCAGCATGATCGGCCGGAAACGGCGGACTGCAGCACCCACGATCGCTTCCGATCGCTCCATGCCGGCGGCGATATCCTGGTCTATCTGGTCGACCAGGATGATCGAGTTGCGCATGATGATGCCGAGCAGCGCGATGACGCCGAGGATGGCGACGAAGCCGAACGGCGCGCCGCTGATCAAGAGCGCCGCCGCGGCGCCGATGATGCCCAGCGGGCCGGTGGCCAGCACCAGCATCGACTTGCCGAAATGCTGCAGTTGGACCATCAGCAGCACGACGATGATGGCGAGCATGATCGGCGCCTTGGCCGCGATCGAGGCCTGGCTCTCGGCCGAGTCTTCGGCACCGCCCTGGATCTCGATCTTGTAGCCGGGCGCAAGGCCAGCGCGAAGATCCTTCATGTCGTTGTACATCTTGGTGACGACGTCGTTCGACTGCACGCCGTCCGGCAGCGTGGCGCGCACGCTGATGGTCGGCAGGCGGTCGCGCCGCCATTCGATGCCCTGCTCCATGACAGGCACGACCTTGGCCACCTGCGAGAGCGGCACCGAGCCGCCGAAATCGGTCGGGATGTAGACGGAGTCGACCGAGGACAGCAGGTGACGCGTCGCCTCCGGCTCGCGGGCGACGATCGAGACCGTCTCCTCGCCGTCGCGGAAGTCGTCGAGCGGCGCGCCGGACATGGTGGCCTGCAGCATCTGGCGGATGCGCTGTGAGGTGACGCCAAGGGCGCGAGCACGATCCTGGTCGATCACCAGCTTCATCGCCGGCACCGGCTCCAGCCAGTCGTCATGGATGGCGCCGAGCAGCGGATTGCCCTGGAACCTCGCCTTCACCTCGTCGGCGATGCGGCGCACCTCCTGGCGGTCCGGGCCCATGATGCGCATCTGCACCGGCCAGCCGGTCGGCGGACCCAGGAAGAGTCGGTCGACCTTGCCGCGGATCGAGGGGAAGTCCTGCGCCAGGATCCTGCGCATCTTGACGATCAGCCGCTCGCGCGCCGGCTCGTCCTTGGCCATGACCAGGAGCTGGGCGAAGTTGGGATTGCGGAGCTGCTGGTCGAGCGGCAGGAAGAAGCGCGGCGCGCCTTCGCCGATATAGGTGGCGATGAAGCGCTTGTCGGGATCGTCCGCCATCCTGCCTTCGAACGCCTTGGCCTGCTTCTCGACCTCCTTGATCGAGGTGCCTTCCGGGAGCCAGAGATCGACCAGGATTTCCGGACGCGAGGATTGCGGGAAGAAGTTCTGCGGGATGAACTGGAAGGCCCACAGGCTGGTGGCGAAGGTGACCAGCGTCATCACCAGCACAATGATGCGGTGGCGCACGGCCCAGGTGACCGTCGCGCGAAGCCGTCTGTAGAAGCTGGTGTCGAAGACATCATGATGGGTGCCGGCATGCTTGCGCTGCTTGAGGATCATGTAGCCGAGCCACGGCGTGAAATAGACCGCCACGAACCACGACACGACCAACGCGATGCCGACGACATAAAACAGCGTGCGCACATATTCGCCCGCCGTGGAGGCCGCGAAACCGACCGGGATGAAGCCCGCCGTGGTGATCAGGGTGCCGGTCAGCATCGGGAAGGCGGTCGAGGTGTAGGCGAAGCTTGCCGCCTCGATCTTGACCAGCCCCTCCTCGAGCTTTCGCTCCATCATCTCGACGACGATCATGGCGTCGTCGACCAACAGGCCGAGCGCAATGATCAAGGCGCCGAGCGAGATGCGCTGCAGGTCGATGCCGATCTCGTACATGATGGCGAAGGTGGCGGCGAGCACCAGCGGGATGGCGATGGCGATCACCAGGCCGGAGCGCCAGCCGATCGACAGGAAGGAGACGACGAGCACGATGAGCAGCGCTTCGCCGAGCGCCTCCATGAATTCGTTGACGGCATCCTTGACGACCTGGGGCTGGTCGGAGATCTGGTCGACCGAAACGCCGTAGGGCAGCCCCGCCTCGAAGCGCTGGTAGGTCGCCTCGACATCCTTGCCGACATCCCTGACGTTGAAGCCCTTGGCCATGACGACGCCGAGTTGGACGCTCTCATGGCCGTTGAAGAGGTATTTGTTGTCGTAAGGATCCTGGAGACCGGAGGTGACGGTGGCGATATCGCCGAGGCGCGTCACCTGGTTGCCGGAGCGAAGCCTCAGCTCGCGGATGTCGGCGGCCCTGGTGACGTCGCCCTCGACCGAGATGCGCACCGAGCGCAGGCCGGTGTCAACGGAGCCCGCCGGATCGACGGCGTTCTGCCCTTTCACGGCGTTCTGCAGGTCGAGGATGGTCAGGCCACGCTCGGCCAACGCCTTGGACGAGACGTCGATATAGATCTTCTCCGGCTGGTCGCCGATGATGACTGCCTTCTCGACGCCAGGCGTCGTCAACAGCATGTCGCGCGCCTGGATGGCGAACTTCTTCAGTTCCGGATAGGTGAAGCCGTCGCCGCTGATCGAATGCAGCGTGATGAAAGTGTCGCCGAACTCATCGTTGAAATAGGGACCGAGCAGGCCTTGCGGCAATTCGTTGGAAATGTCGCCGACCTTCTTGCGCACCTGGTAGAAGGCGTCCTTCACCTCCTCGGCATTGGTGTCGCCTTTCACCTGGAGCGTGATGATGGCGCTGCCGGCGCGCGTGTAGGAGCGCACGAAATCGAGATGCGGCGTTTCCTGCAGCTTGCGCTCGATCTTGTTGACGACCTGGTCTTCCATGTCCTGGATCGAGGCGCCGGGCCAGACCGCCTGCACCACCATGACACGGAAGGTGAAGTCCGGGTCTTCCTTCTGGCCCATGCGCATCAGGCCGAGCGCGCCGGCCAGGATGATCAGCCCGAACAGGAAGCGCGCGATGCTCGGATGTCCGATCGCCCAGCGCGAGAGGTTGAAGGGCCGCTTTTCAGTGCTGCTGTCCGTCGTGGTCATGGCACAAGTCCAGTCCAATTGGCCGGCAATGCACGCCCGGCATTGCCCATGAATTCTCGGTCGGGTTTCCGGGCGGCGAGACCCTCAAGCGGAGAGAGACTCGCAAATCGCGCTGGACGCGGCACTGCTGCGGGGGAAGCCAACATGCCGGCATCTCACGATCGGGCGTCCGCCGCCCGGAACCCATGCCCCACCCGGCTCGCGGCTCGACGCAGCGAGAGCGGGAAAGGCGTCTGTTGCGCCTGACTTCAGGTCTTAGTTCGATGCATGTCGTTGTCCCAAAACCGCTTCGCACTTTTGGGCGACAAGCATCAGTGCAGGCTACTCGTCGTCGCGACGTCACCCTCCGCCGAGGCGGATTGCTGTGCGTCGCCGGAAAGCTTGACCTTCAGGTTCTCGGTCATGAACTGGGTGCCGGCCGCGACCACGACGTCGCCCTGTTTCAGGCCGTCGGCCACGGCGACACCGTCGGCGGTGAAGTTGGCGACCTTGATCGGGCGGGGATGCACCGTGTCGGAGGCGCGGTCGACCGTCCAGACGATCTGCTTGCCGTCCTTCTCGGTCATCGCCGTCAGCGGGATCGACACAAGTTGGGTCTTGCTGCCAACGGTCGCCTGGACGTTGGCGGTCATGCCGAGCAGCACGCGCGGATCGTTGGGCAGCGAGACCCGGACAGCGAAAGTGCGCGACTGCGGATCGGCGCTGCCGGCGACCTCGCGGACCTTGCCGTCGAGAGTAAGCCCGTCGTCCGACCAGAAGCTCGCCTTGACCTCCTTGCCGGGCTTGAAACCGGCAATGTCCATCTCCGGCACCGCGATCGACACTTCCTTCTCGCCGTCGACCGCGACGGTCATGACCGGTGTGCCGGCGGCGACCACCTGGCCGACATCGGCGGAGATGGCGGTGACGATGCCGTTCTTGCTGGCCTTCAGATCGGCGTATTGGACCTGGTTCTGCGCCTGTGCCAGCGTCGAGCGCGCGGCATCGCGGGTCGCCACAGCCTGGTCATAGGTCAGGCGCGCCTGGTCGAGCTGCGATTTCGGCGCGAAATTCTTGGCGTAGAGCTGCTCGGCGCGCTTCCTGGCGAGGTCGACGGTCTCGACCTGGCGCTCGGCGGCGTCGAGGCTGGCCGCGGCGCTCTTCACCGACAATTCGTAGTCGGCAGGATCGATACGGGCGAGCACGTCGCCTTCATTCACATGCTGGCCGATATCGACCAGACGCTCGGTGACCTTGCCGGCGATACGGAAGCCGAGATTCATCTCGGTGCGGGCGCGCACCGAACCGGAATAGTCGAGCTGGCGGGTGGTCTGCGCTTCGCCGATCTCGACAACCTTCACCGGCCGGACGACTTCCTGGACGACCTCGGCCTTCTCCTGGCTGCAGCCGGCAAGGCCGAGCACTGCCGCGATGACGGCGGCGGTTGGGAGGCCGACGACCGGCAGCCTGCGGAAGATGGAACTAGACAAAGACACCTTAGCACTCCCGAACTGGAGATGATTTGTCGAAACCGCGCCCGGTGGGCGACGGCTATTTCAAGGCTCTGATGGCGTAGTCGATAAGTTCGTCGGGCATCGCCCGGTTGGTCTTGGCAAGGCACTGCGCCACCATCTGCGGATGGCACAGAATGACCGTCGCGGCGCCGAAGCAGCGCGAGGCCGTCTCCGGATCCTGCTCCCTGAACTCCCCGGCCTCGATGCCCTCGCGGATCACCTCGGCATAGAGGTCGTGGATTCTGTTCACATGCGCATCGATGACGCCCCAGTCGCGCTCCAGCGCGACGATGACCATCTCATGCACCTTCTCCTGGTCGAGCATGACCTCCAACGTCATCTTGTACTGGGCATGGATGTAGCGGCGCAGCCGCTCCTCGGCGCTGACCGGCAGGTGCATGATCTCGTAGGCCATCTTGTAGCTGGCGCCGAGCATGCGGCCGCAGACGGCCTGGTGGATTTCCACCTTGGAGGCGAAGAAGCGGTAGATGTTGGCCGGCGACATCCCGAGCTCGCGGGCAATGTCGGCGACATTGGTCTTGCCGTAGCCGTAATGGCGGAACAGGCGCTCGGCGCAGTCGAGAATGCGGGTCACATTCTCCTGTCTGGCGGGATCTGCCACGATGTTGGCGGCTTCGGACATGGCGCTTTCGTTTGATGAGTGACGAATTTCAATTTTCGTCAGTCGTAAAACGAAAGGGAGAAGGAGTCAACGCGAAATCGACGTACGCGTATAATTTGGTGACAGATGGTGACAGTTGGCGGCTTTCAGTAGGTAGGAAAAGCGACCCTTACTCCGGCGCCGCGTTCCGTCACACCCCCCTCTGTCCTACCG
>NZ_RZTO01000273.1:0-7163 GCF_003997225.1 Mesorhizobium sp. M2C.T.Ca.TU.002.02.1.1 | reverse complement strand
CATCGCCAGAGCCGACGCCGCTTGCTACGCCGCCAAGGCGGCCGGCCGCGGCTGCGTTTCCGCCGCTCCGGACGAAGCTTCGCCTGACGACGACGTTTCGAAAGACGGCGTCACGCCTTTGCCGCTCGCAGCGGCGTCCTGAGTCGTTGCAAAGACGCTCAATCGGAAAAGGTCAGCGCGTCGGCACCGGATGATCGCCGCGATAGTCGTAGAAGCCACGGCTGGTCTTGCGGCCGAGCCAGCCGGCCTCGACATATTTCACCAGCAGCGGGCAGGGGCGGTATTTCGAATCCGACAGGCCCTCATGCAGAACCTGCATGATCGACAGGCAGGTGTCGAGGCCGATGAAATCGGCAAGCTGCAGCGGCCCCATCGGATGGTTGGCCCCCAATCGCATGGCGGTGTCGATGGCATCGACCGTGCCGACGCCTTCGTAGAGCGTGTAGATCGCCTCGTTGATCATCGGCAAAAGGATGCGGTTGACGATGAAGGCCGGGAAATCCTCCGAGACGGTGATCGTCTTGTCGAGGTGGTTCACATAGGTCTTGGCCGCCTCGAAGGTCTGATCCTCCGTGGCGATGCCGCGCACCAGCTCGACCAGCTTCATCACCGGCACCGGGTTCATGAAGTGGATGCCGATGAAGCGCTCGGGGCGGTCGGTCTGGGCGGCAAGCCGGGTGATCGAGATCGACGAGGTGTTGGTGGCGAGAATCGCTTCCGGATTGAGCTGCGGGCAGAGCTGCGCGT
Organism: Mesorhizobium sp. M2C.T.Ca.TU.002.02.1.1; assembly: GCF_003997225.1. Classification (NCBI taxonomy): domain Bacteria; kingdom Pseudomonadati; phylum Pseudomonadota; class Alphaproteobacteria; order Hyphomicrobiales; family Phyllobacteriaceae; genus Mesorhizobium; species Mesorhizobium sp. M2C.T.Ca.TU.002.02.1.1. The sequence continues at coordinate 6,416 of NZ_RZTO01000273.1, read as the reverse complement.
AGATCTTGCGCTTGACCGTCTCGTCTTCGGTCGCCGCTTCGATCACGAGGTCGGCGGCGGCGAGATCGGCCATGGCGGGGGCGGCGGAGATGCGCGCCATCGCTTCGTTGCGTGCCTTTTCCTCGAGCTTGCCGGAGCCGACCTGGCGGGCCATGTTGCCGCTGATGGTGGCGATACCCTTCTCGATCCGGTCGGCCGATATGTCGTGGATCAGGACCTTGTAGCCGCCCAGCGCCGAGACATGGGCGATACCGCCACCCATCTGGCCCGCGCCGACAATGCCGATCGTCTCGATCTTGCTCATGACCCCAATCCCGTCCGGAGCAATCCCGCTTCGTTGAAGCCGAACGCTCCTGCTTGTTTGTTCCTAGCAATTCCGATGCAAACCGCCGGAATGGCTCAGACCTTGGCGGCCTGCTTTTTGTGCAGTGCAAACTAAAAGGGCGGGGCGACTTCGTCTACCCCACCCTTCGGATTTTAATATGCCAGAACTGGCGGCGTCAAAGCGCCTTTTGCAGCTCCGGCAGGATGACGAAGAGATCGCCGACCAGGCCGTAGTCGGCAACCTGGAAGATCGGCGCTTCCTCGTCCTTGTTGATGGCGACGATGACCTTCGAGTCCTTCATGCCTGCGAGGTGCTGGATGGCGCCGGAGATGCCGACGGCGATGTAGAGGTCGGGCGCGACCACCTTGCCGGTCTGGCCGACCTGCCAGTCGTTCGGCGCGTAGCCCGCGTCGACCGCGGCACGGCTGGCGCCGACCGCGGCGCCGAGCTTGTCGGCGACCGGCAGGATCACTTCCTGGAACTTCTCCGAGGAGCCGAGCGCGCGGCCGCCCGAGATGATGATCTTGGCCGAGGTCAGCTCCGGACGGTCGTTCTCGGAGAGCTTGTTCTCGACGAAAGACGACAGGCCGGGGTTGGCGGCGGCGCCGACCGTCTCGACCGAGGCTGAACCGCCTTCGGGTGCTGCCGAGAAGGAAGCGGTGCGCACCGTGATGACCTTCTTGGCGTCGGTCGACTGCACGGTCTGGATGGCGTTGCCGGCATAGATCGGCCGCTTGAACGTGTCGGGCGAAACCACTTCGATGATTTCCGACACCTGCGCGACGTCCAGCAGGGCGGCGACGCGCGGGGCGATGTTCTTGCCGGCGGAGGTCGCCGGCGCGACGATCGTGTCGTAGCCGCCTGCCAGCGACACCACGAGAGCCGCCGCCGGCTCGGCGAGACGCTCGGCAAGCTCGTCGGCCTCGGCCAGCAGCACCTTGCGGACGCCCTTCAGCTTGGCGGCGGCGTCGGCAGCAGCCTTGGCGCCCTTGCCGGCCACCAGCACGTCGACGTCCGAGCCGATCTGGAGCGCGGCTGAGAGCGCCTTGGCGGTCTGGTCGGAAAGGCTTGCATTGTCGTGTTCGGCGATGAGGAGAATTGCCATTTTTCTTTGTCCTTTCCTGACCGCTTAGAGCACGCCGGCTTCGTTCTTGAGCTTCTCGACGAGTTCGGCGACGCTCTTGACCTTGACGCCAGCCTTGCGGCCGCCCGGCTCCTCGGTCTTGATCACCTTGAGGCGCGGCTTAACGTCGGCGCCGTAGTCGGCCGGGCTCTTCTCGTCGAGTGGCTTCTTCTTGGCCTTCATGATGTTGGGCAGCGAGGCATAGCGCGGCTGGTTGAGGCGAAGGTCGGCGGTTACGATCACCGGCATCTTCAATTCGACGGTCTGCAGGCCGCCGTCGACCTCGCGCGTCACCTTGGCCTTGTCGCCAGCAAGCTCGACCTTGGAGGCGAAGGTGCCCTGGGCCCAGCCGAGCAGCGCCGCCAGCATCTGGCCGGTCTGGTTCGAATCGTCGTCGATCGCCTGCTTGCCGAGGATGACGAGGCCCGGCTTCTCCGCTTCGACCACGCCCTTCAGCACCTTGGCGACGCCGAGCGGCTCGGTCTGTTCGTCGGTCTTGACCAGGATGGCGCGGTCGGCGCCCATGGCGAGCGCGGTGCGGAGCGTCTCCTGCGCCTGCTGCGGGCCGATCGACACCACGATGATCTCTTCCGCCTTGCCGGCTTCCTTGATGCGGATCGCTTCCTCGACCGCGATCTCGTCGAACGGGTTCATCGCCATCTTGACGTTGGCAAGCTCGACGCCCAGTCCGTCGGCTTTCACCCGGACCTTGACGTTGGCGTCCACAACCCGCTTCACGGGCACAAGGATCTTCATTTTCCTGTCACCTCTCCTGAGATAGTCGGGGCGCTATAGCAGCGTGCGCCCTGTCAGAGTTGTCGAAAGCCGACATTACGGGCGGAATATCCGCCCAGCGGTGCCGTTTCCGTAGTGGCGGCAAACCGGCGCGTCAATATCCCACGATACACCCAAATCGGTTCAGTCCCGGGGCGTCGCTGCTCCACGGCCCCATTGCGAGGCCGGCTGCGCCGGATCGCCGCCCGCCGGCTCGACGGGGACTGGCGGCTGCTGCATGTTGGGCGTCGGGTTCGGCTCGCCGTCGGCGCCGGCCAGCAGCGGCACGCCGCGGCTGCGCAGCACCAGCACCAGGATCGATCCGGCGATGATGCCGCCGATATGGCAGGCCCAGGAGATCTGGTCCTCGCCGGCCGCGGCGAACATCACGATCTGGAACAGGATCCACAGGATCAGCGGGATGAAAGCCGGGATGCGCAACGGAATGCGGGCAAAGGCCAGCACCCAGACCTTCACCCGGGGATAGAGGATCAGATAGGCGGCGACGACGCCGGCGATTGCCCCCGAAGCGCCGATCAGCGGCACCTGCGAATCCCAGGCCACCAACCCCTGGAAGAGGGCGCCGGCGACGGCGCAGGCGAGGTAGAAGATCAGATAGCGGATATGCCCGAGCGCATCCTCGACATTGTCGCCGAACACCCACAGAAACAGCATGTTGCCGCCGAGATGGAAGATGTCGGCATGCAGGAAGGAATAGGTGAGGTAGCTGAGGCTCTCGGGGATGACGACGAATTCGGGCGACAGCTCGACCTTGTCATGGACTACCGAGGGGATGAAGCCCAGGCCGAGGACCGCGGCATTGGTGAAGTTCTCACCGCCAAGCGTGGTCGCCAGATAGACAAGCACATTCGCCACGATCAGGCCGATGGTGACATATTGCAGCCGGATGTGGCGCAGCCTGTTGGTGTCGTAAAGCGGGATGAACATCGGACCCTCCCGCCTCCGGATTCAGCGGTTCTTGCCGGGAACCCATAGCACGTCGGCCTTTCCATTGTCATTGACCGCTCGGGCGGCGACGAACAGGAAATCCGAGACGCGGTTGATGTATTTGAGCGCCTCGCGGTTGACGTGCTCGGCCGGATCCTGCGCCAGCGCCACCATGAGGCGCTCCGCGCGGCGCGCCGCGGTGCGGGCCAGATGGAGCGAGGCGGCCGCGGGCGTGCCGCCATTCAGGACGAAGGATTTCAGCGGCTGCAGCTCCTTGTTGAGCGCATCGATGTCCTGTTCGACGCGGTCGGTCTGGGCGGCGACGATGCGCAGCGGCTCGTATTCGAGGGGCTTGCCGTCGTCCGGCACGGCGAGGTCGGCTCCGAGATCGAAAAGGTCGTTCTGGATGCGCGACAGCATGGCGTCGATCGCGGGATGTTCGGCGGCGGTGTGGATGCGGGCCATGCCGATGCAGGCATTGGTCTCGTCGACGGTGCCGTAGGCGTCGACGCGCAGGTCCGATTTCAGCCGCCGCTCCCCGGTGCCGAGCCCTGTCGTGCCGTCGTCGCCGGTGCGGGTGTAGATCTTGTTGAGCTTGACCATGCCGTCCCCCTTTAAGCGATTTGACGCAATTCCGGACGGAAAATCGTGTCACACTTTTCCTGGAATTGCTGAGACCCCGCTATTTGCGCGTGAAATAGACCACCAGCAACAACAACGCCAAGGCGAGGGCCTGCAGCATGATGCGCGCCTGCATCAGCTTGTTCGAGGTGATGCCCGAGCCACCGCGCATCATGTTGATCAGGCCGCGGACCAGCACGATCACCACGGCGGCCATGGCGAGGATGGCAAGGATCTTGAAGACGATGAGCATCTGGCTGGCTCCGGTTCAGGTTCGGTCAGGCGCGTTTGGCGAGCACGCGATAGAGCAGGGACGCCGGCAGGACGCGTTTCAGCGCCGCGCCGACCCTGGCCGGCACGGTTACCACATAGTGCGGACGCGGGCGCTGTGACAGAAGCGCGTGGCGAAGCGCCTTGTGCACGACCTCCGGACCGGGCTTCAGCTTCGACACGCTGCCGCCGGCCTGAAGCCTGGCGAGTTGCGCCTGATAGTCGGCGCGGTGGACGGAATTCTCGACATCGATGTTTTTCAGGAACCAGGTGAGGCCGTTGCTGGCGATCTTCGATGTCACCGGTCCCGGCTCGATCAGCGAGAGGTGGATGCCGCTGCCTTCGAGCTCCTGGCGCATGCAGAGCATCAGGCCTTCGATGGCGTGCTTGGAGGCCGAATAGGCGCCCCTGAAGCGGACCGGCGCCAGCCCGAGGATCGAGGAGCAATGGACGAGCCGGCCGTGGCCCTGGCGACGCATGACCGGCACGATGCGCCGGGTCAGATCATGCCAGCCGAAGAAATTGGCCTCGAACTGCTCGCGAAGCGCCGCGACGGCCAAGTCCTCGACGGCGCCGGGCTGGGCGTAGGCGCCGTTGTTGAAGAGCGCGTCGAGCCGGCCGCCGGTGCGCTCCAGCACCCCCTCGACCAATGCCCCGATGGATTGGGGCTCACGATAGTCGAGGTAGAAGGCCTCCAGGCCGTCGGCCTCGAGCGCGGCGATATCGACCGGCTTGCGCGCCGTGGCGAAGACCCGCCAGCCTTCCGCTTTCAACGCCCGCGCGCAATAGGCGCCGATGCCGGAGGAAGCCCCGGTGACGATGACGGTGCGCAACTCTTCGGCGGCGGGGCGCGTTGTGGGACCTGGGGTTGCCATTTGCCGCAATCACTTCCCATATTCGCGGCGTTGACACAATCGAGCGGAGCGCGGGCCCTTGCTGCGGAATATCGTCGCCGTCAAGCGCGTGCTCTACGATGCGATCGGCCATTTCAACACCGATGACGGCTGGGCGATGGCCAGCCATCTGGCGATCACCTCGCTGATGGCGTTGTTTCCGTTCCTGATCTTCGCCACCACGCTTGCCAGCTTCCTCGGCGCGCGCGCTTTCGCCGACACGGCCGTGCACCTGGTCTTCGACACATGGCCGGAGCAGATCGCCAAGCCGATCGCGCATGAGGTGCAGAACGTGCTCACCGTGCGGCGCACCGACCTTCTGACCTATGGCGTGCTGCTCGCGGCCTATTTCGCTTCCAACGGCATCGAGGCGCTGCGCACCTCGCTCAACCGCGCCTACCGAGTTACCGAGACGCGCGGCATCATCCACCGCAGGGTGCAGAGCATCGTCTTCGTCCTGATCGCCACCGCCTGCTTCCTCGCCATCAGCGTACTTCTGGTGTTCGCGCCGCTGCTCGCGCGGCTGGCGGAAGCGCATCTGGAATGGATCAAGCCCTATATGGGCACGATCACCATCTGGCGTTACGTGATCGCCTCGACGGTGATCGTCATCGGGCTGTTCTCGGTGCATATCTGGCTGCCGGCCGGCAAGCGCCGCTTCGTCTCGATCATACCCGGCATCGTCTTCACGCTCATCGCCTGGCTGGTCGGATCGACGATCTTCGCCACCTATCTCGACCATTTCTCGTCCTATGTGACGACCTATGCCGGGCTCGCCTCGATCATGATCGCGGTCGTCTTCCTCTACATCATCTCGGCGATCTTCATCCTGGGCGGTGAGCTCAACGCCTCGATCAGCCGGTATCTTGAGGCGCGGGCGAGGGTAGGCTGAGTTGGGCGGAAAGAGGAATTGAAGAACTGAAGAATTGATGAATTGAAGAAATCAAGAAGGAAAATCATCACCAGTTATTGTCACCTTTTTCCTCAGTTCCTCAGTTCCTCAGTTCCTCAGTTCCTCAGTTCCTCAGTTCCTCAGTTCCTCAGTTCTTCAATTCTTCAATTCTTCAATTCCTCTTCCTGTCCTGCCCCGCCGTCGCCAGGGCGACGCCAAGCGTGGCGATCGCCATGCCGGCGATCTGCAGCAGGTTGAGCTGCTCGTCGAAAAGCATCCAGGCGATGACCGCGGTCACGGCGGGCACTAGGTAGAAGAGCGAGGCTACCTTCGACATCTCGCCGTCCCTGATCATCACCATCAACAGGAAGATGGCGCCGACCGACAGCACCAGGACCAGCCAGGCCATGGCAAAGATCAGCTCGCCATTGACGGTGACGGCGCGCGTCTCGAAGGCAAGCGAGCCCAGGATCATCACGATGGAGCCGCCGACATACTGCCACATCGTCGCCGACACCAGATCGCCGCCGGAGGCGTAGCGCTTCTGCCAGATGGTGCCGGCGCTCATGC
>NZ_RZTO01000272.1:0-7191 GCF_003997225.1 Mesorhizobium sp. M2C.T.Ca.TU.002.02.1.1 | reverse complement strand
CCGGAATGCCGAGGCGCTTGGCCTCGAGGATGGCGATCGCTTCCTTGTTGGTGTCGATGACGAACATCAGGTCCGGCGTCGAGCCCATGTCCTTGATGCCGCCGAGAGCCTTGTTGAGCTTCTCGCGCTCGCGGTCGAGGTTCAGGCGCTCCTTCTTGGTGAGGCCCTGGGCCTCGCCGGCCAGCGTCTCGTCGAGCTTGCGCAAGCGCTGGATCGAGTTCGAGATCGTCTTCCAGTTGGTGAGCATGCCGCCCAGCCAGCGCGAGTTGACATAGTACTGGGCCGAACGCTGCGCGGCGTCGGCGACGATGTCGGACGCCTGGCGCTTGGTGCCGACGAACAGCACGCGGCCGCCCTTGGCGACGGTGTCGGACACCTGCTTCAGCGCCTGGTGCAGCAGCGGCACCGTCTGCGACAGGTCGATGATGTGGATGTTGTTGCGGGCGCCATAGATGTAAGGCGCCATCTTCGGGTTCCAGCGGTGGGTCTGGTGGCCGAAGTGAACACCAGCTTCCAAAAGCTGGCGCATGCTGAAATCTGGCAGAGCCATTCTTTAGTTCCTTTCCGGTTGGCCTCCACGGACACAGGCATTTCGGACGGGATGTCCTGATGCCACCGGAGGTTTCAGCCGGATTTCTCCCGGGCAGACACCAAAGTCCGTGTGTGGAATGAGCGCGCATATAGAGGGGAAGTCCCATAAACGCAAGCCGGGCGCCGGAAAACGCCCGGACCTGCGGCGATCCGCCCAATTCTCAGCGTTTTACTTTGCCGTTCGGTACCCTGACGCGGCGAAAGATCGCGACGATTTCCTCGCGGCTGCATTCGATGGCGCCGAGCCGGACCGCGCGATCGCGCTCGAAGCCGGTGATATCGTAATGCGGCGCCGACGTCTTGGGCGGCCCTTGATAGGAGGAAAGCTTGAGGCCGAGTTCGGTGGCGAAACGATGCAGCTCATCCGTGTCGTCGGCAAGGAGGTGGCACCAGCGGTGGCCGGCCCATTTCCAGATCGCCGCATCGACATAGACCGCCATCAGGCCCGCCGCATTTGGTAAGCCTCACACATGGCGTTTGAGGGCCAAGCCTGCAAGCCGGATCGGCTGTCGTCGGGAAATCGCTATTTCGAAGCGGGACAAGGCTTGGTCTGGTCGAACAGCGACAGGTTCACCAGCTTGCCGGTCATCGAGAAGTCGCCATAGTCCATGACGAGGTCGCGGGTGATGCCGTTCTCGTGCAGCTTGAAGCTGATCCGGTATTCCGGCACCTCCTCGCCGCTTTTGTCGGTATCGTCGAAATAGGCGATGTCGACCGGCCAGTATTTGTCGGAGGCGAGCTTGGCCAGCGCCGGCGCTTCCGGATCCGTCTTGTCAGATTCGGCCTTCTTGCCGACGATGACGGTGGTGGTCATCACCTTGTTGGCGTCCTCGGAGCCGTCGAACAGGTTGGTCTGGTAGAAATTCTCGCCCTTCTCGGCCTTGCCGATCAGCTCGACCAGATGCTGGGTCGGAAACTGCGTGGCCGCGAGCTCGAGGCTGCTCTTCTCCGGCTTGTCGATATCGACCTTGAGGCCCTTCGCTTCCCTGGTGGCCGTGCCTTTGACCTCCTTGTCGAGGTTCTGGTCGACAAAGGATTTCGTCACGAAGGAAAAGGTCTTGCCTTCGGCGTCCTCGAAAGTGGTCGTCTGCTGGTCGGTCAGCCTGGTGTTGTCGTTGGTGACGATCTGGGTGACGAAGCGGAACTTGACCGTGTAGCCTTCGCAGGCGGAGCCGTTGAACTCGTAGACCATGCGGCCGGTGATGCCGGTTATGCCTGACCGGTCGGAAGCCTTGTTGAGCGTCAGATCGTAGACGGCGCGATGCGCCTGCAGCGCAGGCACCGCAAAGGCCGGCGCCATTGGGAATGCGGCCGAAAGACAGGCGGCGGCAAGAAAAAGGCGCGTTGCGCGCATGCGTTGCTCCGATCGTCGCGGCTGGGGGGCAGGCCGCAGGGAAAGATGGTCCAGCTTAAAAAAAGTCGTGGCGGAAGCGAGGCAAAAATAGCAATTTCGGCCCGGCCAACGCGGCGTCTTCCAGCAATAGGGAAAACCAATGAGCGAAACAATCGAAAAGCGGCTAAGCGATCTTGGCGTCACCATCCCGGCCGCCGCCGCGCCCGCCGCCAACTACGTGCCCTATTGCCGTACCGGCAACACGCTGTTCACCGCCGGCCAGTTGCCGTTGAAGGACGGCAAGCTGCAGGCAAGCGGGCTGCTTGGCCGCGACATCGACACCGCCGCCGGCAAGGAAGGCGCGAAATTCTGCGCCATCAACATCCTGGCGCAGGCCAAGGCGGCCCTTGGCGACCTCGAAAAGATCCGCCGCCTGGTCAAGATCACCGTCTTCGTGGCTTCGGCGCCGGACTTCGTCGAACAGCATCTGGTCGCCAACGGCGCCTCCGACTTCCTGGTCGCCGCGCTCGGCGAGCGCGGCAGGCACGCCCGCTCCGCCGTCGGCACCGCCTCGCTGCCGCTCAACGCCGCGGTCGAGATCGAAGCGATCTTCGAAGTCGAGTGAGGTTCACGATGACCGACCTTTCCTGGCTGATCGCGCGGCCTGTCGCGCATCGCGGCCTTCACGACATGAACAAGACCCGCTGGGAGAACACGCTGTCGGCTTTCGCCGCGGCGGCCGAGCGCGGCTACGCCATCGAATGCGACGTGCATATCTCGTCCGACGGCGTCCCGGTCATCATCCATGACGGCGACCTGAAACGGCTGACTGGCCAGGACGGGTTCGTCTGGCAGCGCACCGCGGCCGAGCTGGCGACGCTCAGGGTCGGCGGCACGAAGGATCATGTGCCGACGCTCAAGGAAGCGCTCGACCTGATCGACGGCCGCGTGCCGCTGGTGGTCGAGCTGAAAGGCGTTCCCGGCCATGATGCGGGGCTGGTGGCGAGCGTCGGCCGGCTGCTCAAGCGCTACAAGGGCAAGGTGGCGATCATGTCGTTCGATCACTGGCTGATCCGCGACTTCGCCAAGGATGCGCCGGGCATCCCCGGCGGGCTGACCGCCTATGGCAGGGACAACCAGTTGATCGAAGCGCATTTCGCCATGCTCGCGCACGACCTCGCCTTCACCTCCTACGCCGCCGGCGACCTGCCCAATCCCTTCGTCAGCTTCGTGCGCGAAAAGCTCAAGATGCCGGTCATCACCTGGACCGTGCATGACCAGCCGGCGGTCGACCTCACCTTCAAATACGCCGACCAGATGACCTTCGAGGGCTTCGAGCCCGATCTGGTCAAGGTCGCCTGAGGAATGCCCAAAACGTGACTTGTAGCCACCTTGAGGACGCTTAAATAAGCCGCATGGATCAAGGCGACGACGACGATGGACGGGCAGCGAACGCGGATTATGCGATCCGCGTGGCGGCGGGCATCGGCGCCTTCACCTGCGAGGAATGGGACGGCTTTGCCGGGACCACGCGCGGCGATAAAGAAAACGGCTACAACCCACTGGTTTCCTTCGCTTTTCTAAGCGCCTTGGAAGACTCCGGCTGCGCTGTCCGGCGCACCGGCTGGCAGGGCCATCACCTGCGACTGGAAACGGCGCAAGGCAGGCTTCTCGGCGCCGTCCCTTGTTATCTGAAGTCGCACAGCCAGGGCGAATATGTCTTCGACCATGGCTGGTCGGACGCCTTCGAGCGCGCCGGCGGGCGCTACTATCCCAAGCTGCAATGCTCGGTGCCGTTCACGCCGGTCACCGGCCCTCGCCTGCTGGTCAGCAAAGGCGAGAACGCGGGCGCCGTGAAGGCCGGCCTCGCCGAAGGCCTGAAACTCGTGACCGACAAGCTCGGCGTCTCTTCCGCGCATGTCACCTTCGCCACCGAGCCCGATGTCGCGACGCTGGAAGCGGCCGGCTTTCTTCACCGCACCGACCAGCAGTTCCACTTCTTCAACGACGGCTTTTCGACCTATGACGACTTCCTCGCCACGCTCGCCTCGCGCAAGCGCAAGGCGATGAAGAAGGAGCGCCGTGAGGCGCTGGTCGACGGCATCTCGATCGACAGGCTGACCGGCAAGGACATCACCGAAAGCGCCTGGGACGATTTCTTCGCCTTCTACATGGATACCGGCGGCCGCAAATGGGGCCGGCCCTATCTCAACCGGCAGTTCTTCTCGCTGATCGGCGAGCGCATGGCCGACGACATTCTTCTGGTGATGGCAAAGCGCAACGGCCGCTACATCGCCGGCGCCATCAACTTCATCGGTTCCGACGCGCTCTACGGGCGCAACTGGGGTTGCATCGAGGACCACCCCTTCCTGCATTTCGAGGTCTGCTACCATCAGGCGATCGATTTCGCCATCGAGCGCAAGTTCAAGGTGGTGGAGGCCGGCGCGCAGGGCGAGCATAAGCTGGCGCGCGGCTACCGGCCGGTGACCATGCATTCGGCGCATTACATTTCGCATCCCGGTCTGCGCAATGCCGTCGCCGACTATCTCAGGCGCGAGCGGCGCGAGGTCGAACGCATGGGCGAATATCTCGAAGAGCACACGCCCTTCCGCAAGGACCTGGAGGAATAGGAGGAACCGTCGGGTCTGGCGGTCAGTGCGGCTTTCCGGCGGCGATCGGAACCAGGAACGAAAAGCAGGCGACCAGGAACAACACGGCGCCGGCGAGCGCCAGCAAATCACCCGCTCGCCATGCCGCGGCGATGAAAAACAGCGCCGACACGATGAACAGCAGCCAACCGGCAACGACCCACTTCATGATTGCTCCGCGCGCGAGATCACCGCATCAGACGACAAATACCGGCTCTCGTGCAATAGCAGGGCGTGCCGTCGAAAGCTGGGTTTAATATTGGCCAAGCAACGAAGCCGGCTCAACGCCTACCGTTTACCGGATTGGTGGAATCCGCTAAGTCATCCCCAGGGGTATTGGTGCGCACGCACCGCGGGGTTGGCATGCTGTCTTTGGCATCTTGGGGCGTCGGGCAATGGCTCGGTGTGGCGGGGCTCGTGGCCGCGCTGCTGTTGACTGTCCGGCTCGAAGGCAAGCCGGGAACATGGCCTATCGGCTTTTCCACCTTCTTTCTTCTGTTTGCTTTCCTGCATCTGCTTTTTCCGGGCGCGGTCGTCGCGCTCTGGATGACGCTCATGCTGACGGCCATCATCGGCATCGCCTCGAAGCTGAAATATCGCTATCTCGGCTTCAATCTCCTGGCCGGAGATCTCTATCATCTGGCCGCGAGCAGCTGGCGCAGCGTCTTTGTGGACAACGCCCGCATGGCGATCCCTGCCCTCTTCGCCGGGGCGGCGATCGTTGCGGTCGGCATGCTTATCGACATGACCCTGGTGGAACAGGCGACGCCGCTCTCGCTGCGTCTTGCATTGTTCGTCGCGGCGGTCCTGATCTATATCGCAGTCTACCGGCTGAGCGGCGGAGCGCCCCGTTTCCGCTTCGACCTGCTCACCAGGGATCGCGCGCATCTTTCCGCCTTCGTGGCGTCATGGCTCGGCGCGGGGCCTTCGCGACGGCCGGGCTTCGTCGACATCACTCCCGATCCGCTGCCGCTTTTGCCGCCTATACCGGCAAAGCGGGAGAACGGCGAGGTTCGGCCGCACATCTTCATGATCCTGCATGAATCGACCTTCGATCCGAGGCATCACGGTGTGCCGATCGACCGCTCTTTCGAACAGTTCTTCTCACCCGCGAACGGTCTGTCAGGGGCTCTGCATGTCGATGTTTTCGGCGGCAGCACGCTGCAGACCGAATTTTCGGTGCTGACCGGCCTGTCCTCGCTTTCCTTTGGAAACGACAGCCGCTTCGTCTTTCATCTGCTCGCCGGGCGGTTGCGCCACTCCTTGCCCTCGGTGCTTTCAGGCATGGGGTATCATGTGTCGCATGTGAGCTGCGACCGTCCCAACTTCGTCAATTGCGATCGTTTCTATAAATCGATCGGGTTCGAGGAGGTCGCCTATGCCCCGACCTTGCCACCGCCCTTCGATCTCGAACGCTGGCGTCGGGAACGTCATGACGAACAGCTTTACAGCCATGCGCTGGGCCGGATTGCGGACCGCTTGGAAAACGAGAAACCCTGTTTCCTCTCGATAATGACGCTGATGAATCACGGCGATCATCGTCGCCGCATTTTTCCTCCCGAGCTTCGGGCCGATGTCCGCCGTGAAGCCGTCGCGCTGACAGGCGATGAGAATTACGGCGAATACGCCGTGCGACTGGCTGAGAGCGTCGAGGCCTATGCCGCGTTTCGCGAGAAACTCGAAACCGCGCTGAAGGGCCGGCCTGCCATCATCGTGCGTTACGGCGATCACCAGCCCTCATTCACGGCCGCCCTCACCGGCCTGCCACCTTCCGACAGAGCCTTGCACAAGACCTTCTACGCGATCGAGTCGATCAACGGCGGGTTGCCCGGCGATCTGGTCGCTCCGGCCGTGCTCGACGCGGCATTCCTGTCGACATTGACCATGTCCGCCGCGTGTCTGCCGCTCGACCCGGTATTCGCGACCAGGATGGCCCTTCTGGCGGACTGTGCAGCGCCCTATTTCGCGAGCGAGTCTGTGCGCAAGAAACGCTTCCACCGAGCTCTTGTCGAAGCCGGCATGGTCGATCTCGCCTGAACGCCTTGCCGCCCATTGGCGCCTTCGCTACACCGGACGGCGAATGCAATTGGGAGTGTCACCCATGGCCGAAGCCTATGATCCCGGCAACATCTTCGCGAAAATCCTGCGCGGCGAGATTCCCTCGCACCGCGTCTATGAGGACGACGCGGTCGTCGCCTTCATGGATGTGATGCCGCAAGGCACGGGGCACACGCTGGTGGTGCCCAAGGCGCCGTCGCGCAACATGCTCGACGCCGATCCGGCAACGTTCGGACCATTGTTTGGCGTCGTGCAGAAAGTTGCGGTCGCGGTGAAAAAGGCCTTCAACGCCGACGGCGTCACCATCATGCAGTTCAACGAGCCGGCTTCCGGCCAAACCGTCTACCATCTCCATGTCCACGTCATCCCGCGTTTCGAGGGTGTACCCTTGAAGCCGCATTCCGGCGAGATGGAGAAGCCGGAGGTCCTAGCCGAGAACGCCGGCAAGATCCGGGCGGCTTTGGGAAGCTGAACTCCCTGGGGCTCAGCCGTCGGCCTACTTGCCCGCGAGGATCTGGAAGGCTGTCGGCTCTGGCCCGTCGATAAGGCGCTGCCGGATCT
>NZ_RZTO01000271.1:0-7205 GCF_003997225.1 Mesorhizobium sp. M2C.T.Ca.TU.002.02.1.1 | reverse complement strand
GATCGCCGCCGGTGTCTTCCTGGTTGCCAAGGACCGCGCAGCGAGCGGCATCGTCGGCGGCTTCAACATCGAGCGCAACATCAGCCTGCCGTTCCTCAGGCGCATGTCGGGCTTCGGCGTCATGAAGAAGCGCGCCGAGCGCGTCGCCGCCCGCCGCCAGATCGACGAGCTCGGCATCGTCTGCCGCTCGGAGAAGGACGAGCTGTCGGCGCTGTCCGGCGGCAACCAGCAGAAGGTGATGGTGGCGCGCTGGATGTCGCAGGCCTCGCGGCTCTTCATCCTCGACGAGCCGTTCCAGGGTGTCGACATTTCGGCGCGCCGCGACATCGCCGCCAAGCTCAGGGCAAGCGCCGACAGCCGCGCGACGCTCATCTTCGTCACCGAGATCGACGAGGCGCTGGAGACCGCCGACCGCATCCTGGTGATGTCGGAACACACGATCGTCGGCGAGCACCGCAACGCCGATATCGATCTCGATCGGCTGCTGGCGCAAGTGGCCGGCGGGCCGCTGCATAGTGCCGCGTGAGATCGTGCGGATGACGAGACTTGGAGTGCAGGCATGAGTTCCAGTTTGGCGGAGAGGGCAACTGCGCGGGAGCGTTCGATGACATTGCGTGACTATGCCATCCGCTACGGCTTCATCGTGCTGCTGGTCGGGTTGATCGCCTATTTCGCGATCGCCGCCGACGGCTTCGCCTCGCCGCAGAGCGCTGTCTTCATCTTCCAGTCGGTGGCCATCACCGGCGTGCTGGCGCTCGGCGTCACCGCGACGCTCGTCGTCGGCGGTTTCGACCTGTCGATCGGCTCGGTCGCCACCAGCGCCATGATGGCGGCGTCCTACGCGATGGTGGTGCTGGAGCAGAACGCCATCGTCGCCGTCATCGCCTGCCTGGTCATCGGCGTCATCGTCGGCCTGATCAATGGCTGGCTGATCGTCTATATGCGCGTGCCCGACCTGCTGGCGACGCTCGGCATGATGTTCCTGCTGCTCGGCCTGCAGCGCATCCCGACGGAAGGCCGCTCGATCGCCACCGGCATGACCATGCCCGACGGCTCGGTTGCCAACGGCAAGTTTTCGGAAGCCTTCCTGGCGCTCGGCCGCCACCGCATCGACTTCTTCATCCCGAACCTGATCCCGGTCTCGGTGGTGGTGCTGGTCGTGCTCGCGCTGCTGATCTGGTTCTTCCTCGAATACACCCGCTTCGGCCGCATGATGTATGCCGTCGGCTCAAACGAGAGGGCTGCCGAGCTCGCCGGCGCGCCTGTCAAGGCATACAAAATCTGGGCCTATGTGATTTCGGGAGTTTTTGCCTCGATCGGCGGGATTTTGCTCGCTGCCCGGCTTGGACGCGGCGACATCGCCTCGGGTAATAATCTCTTGCTCGACGCTGTCGCCGCGGCGCTCATCGGCTACGCGGTGCTCGGCGCCGCCAAGCCGAACGCCTTCGGCACCGCCGTCGGCGCGGTGTTCGTCGGCGTCCTGCTGCAAGGCCTGACGATGATGAACGCCCCCTATTACACGCAGGATTTCGTCAAGGGCGCGGTGCTCGTCGTCGCCCTTGTCTTCACCTTCGCCCTTTCCGGCAGGGGCAAGAGATAGTTTCGACCGGGGCATTGAGACAAAACGGAGGAAAACGAAGTGAGCATCACAAGAAGACTTTTGGGGAAGGCGGCGCTCGGCCTCGCCGGCGCGGCGCTGCTGATGCAGGGCACGGCTTTGGCGGCGGACAAGCCGGCGCCGTTCGACAAGCCGGGCGTCAAGATCGCGCTGGTGCGCTACCTTTCGACCGGTGACTTCTTCCAGGCGTATCTCTCCGGCGTCGAGGCGCAGGCCAAGGCGCTCGGCGTCGACCTGCGCGTGCTGGACAGCCGCCAGGATGCAGCGCTCCAGGCCGACATGGTCGACCAGGCGATCGCGCTCGGCGTGCAGGGCATCATCATCCAGCACGGCCTGACGGAATCGATGAAGGACGCCGCCCAGCGCGCGGTCGACGCAGGCATCAAGGTCGTCGCCTTCGACGTCAATGTCGAGAACCCGAAGATCCCGCAGATCGAGCAGTCGGACAAGGACCTCGCCAGGCTCGCGCTCGAGCAGGCGGTCAAGGACAATGGCGAAAGCTGGAAGGCAGGCTATGTCTATGTCGCCGGCATCGCCCCGCTCGACCGCCGCAACGAGACCTGGGTGGACGTGAAGAAGAAGTATTCGGGCATCAACGAGGTCGCCATGTTCGGCACGCTCGACAACCCGATCGCCAACTCGGTCGCCAACCAGGCGCGTTCCGTGCTGCAGGCGCATCCCGACATCAAGGTGATGTTCGCGCCCTATGACGAGTTCGCCAAGGGCGTGAAGATCGCCGTCGACGAGGCCGGCCTGAACAAAGGCATCAAGATCTATTCGGCCGACATCTCGACCTCGGATATCGCCGCGATGCGTGAGCCGGACAGCGCCTGGGCCGCCACCGCAGCCACCAACCCGGCTGTCGTCGGCCAGGTCTCGGTGCGCGCCCTGGCACAGCTGCTCGCCGGCGAGGATCCCGGCCACAACGTCATCGTGCCGCCGACGCTGATCACCCAGAAGGAGCTCATCGACAAGGACATCAAGAACATGGAAGACCTTTCGGCCAAGCTGCCGCAGTTCGCCCATGCCGATGTCGCGATGCCGGCCTGGATGCCGAACCCGAACGCCAAGTAAGGTTCAGCTCATCACAAATGAAGAGAGCGGTCCTGTGGGCCGCTCTCTGTCGTTCTATCTGAGCCGCCCCGGGCCTCATCGCTGCCAGAACGGCAGTTTGGCGATCTCCGCCTCGACCTCTTTCCTCGTCAGCCCGATGTCGTCGATCAGATGCGGATTGTCCGTCGCGATCCGCTTGAGCTCGAAACGGAAATAGGCCTGTTCGCGGCGCAACGCGATGAGGCTGCGCAAGGCCGCCAGGCTATAGCGCCGGCGGCTCTTGATCTCGGCTGGGCGCGCCGCCAACGGTGCGCAAGTCGCAAGAATATCGTTCATGGCAACCTCCATGCAGTAGAGGGTTTGGAAACCCGTGGTCTGATTAAGATTGCAGTGTGCCGCAGCCAGCCGGCGGCGTAATTAAGCCCTCCCAAATAGTTCTCAAAACTTCCAAATCGGCTATAGATCGCCGCATGCAGCGATCGCGCTTTGCCTTTGGACCGTTCGTGCTTGACCCGGGCGCGGGAACGCTGCTTCGGGGCGATGTTCCCGTTGCCGCAGGTCACCGTGGGCTGAAGCTGCTCGAAGCGCTCGTAGCGCGCCCGGGCGAGATCCTGGGCAAGGCCGAGCTGATGGACGCGGCCTGGCCTGGCACGGCCGTCGAGGAAGGCAATCTCACCGTCCAGATCGCGCAGCTCAGGAAACTGCTCGGTCCGGCGACCGGTGGCGGCGAGTGGATCGCCACGGTGCCGCGCGTCGGCTATCGCTTCACCGGTACCGTCGAACAGTCTGGCGCCACGCGCAAAACCTTGCCGTTGCCCGACAAACCGTCGATCGCCGTGCTGCCCTTCGTCAATCTGAGCAACGATCCCGAGCAGGACTCTTTCGCCGACGGCCTGACCGAGGACCTGATCACCGATCTTTCCCGGATTCCGGGCCTGTTCGTCATCGCCCGCAACTCGGTGTTTGCCTATAAGGGCAAGGCCATGGACGTGCGCGCCATCGCCGGCGAGCTCGGCGTGCGCTATCTGCTGGAGGGCAGCGCCAGGCGCGCCGCCGGGCGTGTGCGCATCAACGCGCAGCTGATCGATGCGCAGAGCGGCGAGCATCTCTGGGCGGAGCGGTTCGATCGCGGCCTGGAAGACATTTTCGCCGTTCAGGATGAGGCGACCGCCAAGATCGTCGAGGCGCTGCTCGGTCGATTGCGCGCGCCGCCGGTGCGCAACCGGCCGAAGAACCTCGAAGCCTATGATCTCGTCGTGCGGGCGCGAAAGATGTTCGACGAGTCGCCGCAGATGGCGCGCGAGGCGCATCTGATGCTGACGCGCGCGATCGCACTCGATCCCGACTACGCCGAGGCCTATCGCTGGCTCGCCATGAATTACTGGATGAGCTGGGTGCATTGGGGCGAGCCGTTTGAGCCTGCTCGCAGCACAGCCCTGGAGCTGGCGCGCAAGGCCGTGGCGATCGACCCCAACGATGCCGGTTGCCGCTGGGTTCTAGCCAACCTTTTTGCCTATGAACGCGACTTCGAGCAGTCTGAGGCGGAATTCGCCAAGGCGATCGAGCTCGACCCGAACGAGGCCGATATCTGGGCGACATTATCCGATATCGATGTGCTGGGCGGGCGGATAGACGAGGGCCTCGAGCACATCCGCAAGGCGTTCCGGCTGAACCCATTTCCGCCGAGCTGGTACTATCTCACACTCGGCCAAGCGCAGTATGCGGCCCGCGATTACGAGGCCGCGGTTGAGACGCTGCGCCGCGACGAGACCTATCGCACCAGCTCACGCCGTTTCCTGGCGGCAGCTCTGGCGCAGCTCGGCCGCCTGGACGAGGCGCGCACCGAGGTTACCCTGTTCCTTGTCGGCAATCCGCATTTCTCCACGCAGCGCTGGGTCGACACGGAGCCGTTCCGTGACGACGCGACACTCAGGCATTTCGTCGACGGCTTCCGCAAGGCCGGCCTGCCGGAGTGAAGCCGGCATGACCTCAGCGGCCGGCGCGCGCTAACCCGTGCGCCACCAGGCGGTCGATGACCTCCGGGTAGCTGACGCCGCTGGCCGCCATCGCCTTGGCGTACATGCTGATGTTGGTGAAGCCGGGAATGGTGTTGAGCTCGTTGATCAGGAAATTCATGTCCGGCATCAGGAAGAAATCTACACGGGCCATGCCGTCGCAGCCGAGTGCCCGGAATGCCCTGGCGGCCATATCGCGCATGGCGGTCTCGACGTCCAACGGCAGCTCGGCCGGCACGATCAGGGCCGCGCCGTTCTCGTCGATGTATTTGGCGTTGTAGTTGTAGAAGCCGTGGCTTTCCGCGGGCACGATCTCGCCTGGACGCGAGACGAAGAGCTCGCCCGCGGGGCTCTCCAGCACGCTGAACTCGATCTCGCGTCCACGAACGAATTCCTCCGCCAGCAGTTTGCTGTCGTGCTGGAACGCCTCTGACAGCGCGCGATCGAATTCCTGGCTGCCATTGACCTTTGCCACACCAACCGACGAACCCTGCCGCGCCGGCTTGATGAACAGCGGCAGGCCGAGCTTGTCTTCCAGATAGGCAAGCGACGGCGGCGCAGCTTCATCGATCGTCACCGAGCGGGCGACAGGCACGCCCGCCGCGTTCAGCAGCCGCTTGGCGATGTCCTTGTCCAGCGCCGTGGCCGAGCCGAGGATGCCGCAGCCGGCGAGCGGCACGCGCGCCACCTCGGCCGCTCCCTGCACCGCGCCGTCCTCGCCATGCAGGCCGTGCAGCACCGGAAACAGGATGTCGAGGGCGGGCAGCTCGCGGACCGCGTCGCCGGTAGGGATCGCCAGCATCCGCCCATGCCCGCCCGGCGCTAGGCAGAGCTGTGTGCCAACCGACGGCGTCGCCAGCGCGCCGTCTTCGAAGCGGCTCAGCAGCCATTGCCCTTCGCGGGTGACGAAGATCGGGACCGCATCGTATTTCGCCAGGTCCAGCGCGGCCATCACGTTGGCCGCCGAAAGCAGCGACACCTCATGCTCGGCGGAACGCCCGCCGAACAGCACACCGATACGAAGTCTTTTTGCGGGCATCGACAACTCCACCAATGATCAGGGTTGGAGCTCGCATGCGAAACACCAGACATCCCCTTCAACCGTAGTAAGCGGAGGATTGGAGTGGGACTTTGACCGGTTGCAGCAGTTTTTCAGCAGAAGCGCGAAAGGCGCTCCGTTCTGAGAGGCGATAAAACGAGGAGAGCGGTTCGTCGTTTTCGTGAAACGACGAACCGCTGCAACGGTATTCGTCAGCGCAGCGCCGCCGCGATGTTGCCGCCGTCCACCGTCGTCACGTCGGCGGTGGTGCGCTCGGCCAGCGCCTGATGCAGGAAGGCCTGCGCCACGTCATCGGCCGTCACTTCCTGTCCGAGCAGATTGCCGGACATGTATTCTTTCTCCGACACGCCGCGCGCGCCGGACCGGCTGGCGATCATGGCGTCGGTCAGGAGGCCGGAGCGGATGCGGTCGGCGTTGACCGCGTTGGAGCGGATGCCATAGGCGCCGTAGTCAAGCGCATATTGCCGCGACAGGAACAAAGTGGCGGCTTTCGGAATGCCGTAGGCGCCGAATTTCGGGCCGGGATTGATCGCCTGCTTCGAGGTATTGAAGAGCAGCACGCCGCCGGTGCCCTGTTCCAGCATGATGCGCACCGCGTTCTGCGCCGCCGACTGGTGGGCGAAGAAGTTGAGCTCGAAACTCTTGCGCAAAGTGGCGTCATCCAGTTCGCCGATACGGCCTTCCCAGGCGGCGCCCGCATTGGAGACCAGGATATCGACGCCGCCATAGACGGCGACCGCCTTGTCGAAGGCGGCGCGCATCTCGGCAGGCTTGGTGATGTCGGCGCCGACGCCGATCGAGCTGTTGCCGGCAGCCTTGGCTGCTTCCGCGGCCTTGGCAGCGTCGAGATCGACGATGACGGCATGCGCGCCGTTGGCGGCGAACAGCTTTGCCGTCGCGGCGCCGATGGCGCCGGCGCCGCCGGTGATCAGCACCACCTGGCCGGTCAGCGGCTTCGGCTTGTTGGAGGCGAGCTTGGCCTGCTCGAGAGACCAGTATTCGAGCGGGAAGAGATCGGCCTTGGAGAGCGGATGGAAATTGCCGATGGCTTCCGCACCGCGCACCGCTTCGATCCACATCTCGCCGACATCCGACGCGATCTTCGCATCCTTCAGCGTACGGCCATGGCCGAACATGCCGAGACCCGGCACCAGCGTCAGGCGCGGCATCGGGTCGAGCATGGTGCGCTTGACGTCGTCCAGCGCGTCATTGGTCTCGAAATAGGCGGTGTAGTCCTTGACGAAGGCCTCGACATGGCTGCGCACCACGCCCTTGTAGTCGCCGAGCTTATCGGCGTCGGGCGCCGGCACCGCCATCGGCCCGGTCTTGATGCGGATCGACAGGTCCGGCGTCGACACGCCGCGGCCGGCATAATCGGCGATCTTCGCGGAATTGATGAAATCGACGATGGCGTCCGAGGTGCGGAAGTCGCTGATCATGCGGTCGAAGCGGCCTTCGC
>NZ_RZTO01000270.1:0-7251 GCF_003997225.1 Mesorhizobium sp. M2C.T.Ca.TU.002.02.1.1 | reverse complement strand
GTGCGGCCTTCCGCGGTCTGCATCGTCTGGCCGACGAGGTTCTCGAAGGAACGCATCACTTTCTCGAGGTCTTCCGACTTCTTGACCAGGCCGACGGCGAGGTCTTCCAGCGAGGACTGACGCTCCAGCGTGTGCTCGAGATTGCTCTGCGCGGAGCTGAGCAGGTTCGAGGCGCTGGAGAGCAGCCGGCTGTGCTCGTCGAACTTGGTCGCGATCGAGGCCACCTCGCGCAGCGTCGCCGAGGACAGGTCGGTGAGCCGCGTCGTGTTGGAATCGACCAGACGCGCCGAGCTGGCGAAGGTCTGGGCGGCCTTCTCCGTGGTCGTGGCGAAGCTCTGCGTGCTGCCCGAGAGGCGCTCCTCGACCTGGCCGAGATTGACGGCAGCCTGCTCGATCAGCTGGCCGAGCTGCGCGCTGGAGGTCGTCATGCGGCCGATGAGATCGGCCACGCTGTCGGAAAGCGAGGAGCGAGCGCCTTCGACGGCCGAAAGCGTCTCGGCGGTGCGGCTGGCCAGCGCGTTGACGAGGTTCGTGTTCTCGCTGCGCAGCTTCTCGGCCGCCCTTTCGGTGACCTCTTCCATGCTGCGCTGCAGTTCGGAACCGCCCTGGGCGAAACGCTCGACCAGCGGCTTGGCCGTCTCGTCGAGGATCTTCGCCATCTCGGCCGAACGCGCCGCCAGCATGGTGTTGAGCTCGCGGGTGTTGGCGCCGATGGTCTTGGCGGCCTCGTTGGTGCTCTGGCCGATATGCTGGCCGACCGCCGTGAAGGCCTCGGCGATGACGTTGGCGCGCGAGATGAGCTGGGCTTCGGCGCTGGAGACCTGCTCGTTGAGCTTCTGGCCCATAGTCTCGGCAGTGTGGGCGAGGCGGCTTTCCACGCTCGCGACCTGGTCCTCGACGCGGGAAGCGGCAGCCGCGGCACTTGCGGCAAGCCGCTCGTCCGCGCCGGCCAGCGCCTGCTCGATCTCGCGGGCATGCACGGCAAGCTCCTGGCCGGTCTGGCGGGCGCGGTCGGCGACACGCTGCTCGGTGGCGGCGAAGGCGCCGACGATGGTGTCGGCATGCTCGCCGATGGTCGAGCTGGTCGAAGCGATGCGCGACACCAGGCGGTTGTCGGCGTCGTCGAAGATGCGGCCGATTTCGCCGGCTCGGGCGGAAAGCGCTTCCGAACCCTCGGCAATGCGCGCCATCAGCTGCTGGTCGGCGCTGTCGAAGATGCGGCCGAGATCGGTGGCGCGAGCGGCCAGCGCTTCGGCCGATTCCGTGATGCGCATCGACAGCCGCTCGTCGGCGCCCTCGAAGTTGCGCAGGATGTCGCCGGCACGCGCGGCAAGCGACTGGGCCGTCTCGACGGCGCGGGCAACCAGCTTCTGGTCGGCCGTGTCGAAGGTGTTGGCGATCTCGCTGGCGCGTGTGGACAGCTTGTCGGCGGTTTCTTCGGCGCGGGCCATGAGCGCGTTCGAAGCATCGTCGGCGCGCGCCATCAGCATGTTGGACGTGTCCTGGGCGCGCTCGTGCAGACGGCGGTCGGCCGCCTCGAAGGCCTGGGCGATGTCCTCGGCCCTGGCAAGCAGCGCGGCGGAGGTCTGCTCAGCGCGTTCGGCGATCTTGCGATCGGCGTCGCTGAAGGCGGCACCGGCCTGCTCATGCAGGGTGCTGGTGACTTCCATGACCTTGTCGCGCAGCGCGCCCGCCACGAACACCGCTGTCTTTTCCAGCACGCCGCGGACATTGTCGACACCGGTGGACAGCGCACGCTCCATGGTGCCGGCGCGCTCCTCGATGATACCGGTCTGCCGGCTGAAAGCCTGCTCGATCTTCTCGACGTCGGCGGCAATTGCCGCCGAGATGTCGCTGCTCCTGGCGGCGATCTGGTCGATATGCCCGGAAACCGAACGATCGACGTCCTTGCGCGCATCGCCGAGCTTGGCGAGATCGTCCTCCAGGGCCTTGGCGAGCATGTTGCGGCCTTCGGACAGCTTGCCGACATGGCCGGCGATGATGTCGTCGATCTCGGAGCGGCTTTCGGTGAGCTTCTGAAGGTCGGCTTCAAGGGCGCGCCTGAGGATATCGCGGCCTTCGGCGAGCTTTTCGACCTGGCCGGCGACGAGGCCGTCGATGCCGGAGCGGCTTTCCGCCAGCTTGGCGAGATCGGCCTCGAGGGCGCGGCTGAGCACGTCGCGGCCTTCGGCGAGCTTTTCGACCTGGCCGGCGACCAGCCCGTCGATGCCGGCGCGGCTTTCGGCCAGCTTGGCAAGGTCGGCTTCAAGGGCACGCGTGAGGATGTCGCGGCCTTCGGCGAGCTTTTCGACCTGGCCGGCGACGAGGCCATCGATCGAGGCGCGGCTCTCGGCCAACTTGGCAAGGTCGGCCTCCAGCGCCCGCTTGAGGATGTCGCGGCCTTCCGCGAGCTTCTCGACCTGGCCGGACACCAGGCTGTCGATCCCGGCGCGGCTCTCGGCAAGCTTGGCGAGATCGTCCTCCAGCGCCTTGGACAGCGTCGCGCGGTTCTGCGACAGCTGGTCGGCATGGGTCTGCATGAGGCCGCTGGCGCTGGCCATATCGGCATCGAGCGCACGCGAAAGCTCGGCGCGGTGGTCGGTGATCTTCTGCGAATGATCGACGATCGCGCCTTGGATCGTGTTGAGGTCGGCCTCCAGCGCGCGCTTGAGGATGTCGCGGCCCTCGGCAAGCTTCTCGACCTGGCCGGCGACCAGCCCGTCGATGCCGGAGCGGCTCTCCGCCAGCTTGGCGAGATCGTCCTCGAGCGACTTCGACAGCACCGAACGGTCCTGAACGAGCCTGTTCTGATGGTCGGCGATGGCGCCGCTTACAGTCTGGAGGTCATCCTGCAGGGCCTTCGACAAGGTCGAGCGATCCTGCGCGAGTCTGTTCTGGTGATCGGTGATGGCGCCGCTGACGGCCTGCAGGTCGGCTTCGAGCGCCTTCGACAGCTGGGCGCGATCTTCCAACACCTTGTCCGAATGTCCCGCAATGGCACCCTTGATGGTGTTGAGGTCGGCTTCCAGCGCGCGCTTGAGGATGTCGCGGCCTTCGGCGAGCTTCTCGACCTGGCCGGCGACCAGTCCGTCGATCGAGGCGCGGCTTTCGGCGAGCTTGGCAAGGTCGGCTTCCAGCGTCTGCGACAGCAGGCTGCGGTCCTCGGCGAGCTTGCCGGCGTGGCTGTCGATCAGGCCGCGAATGCCGCTCAGATCGCCTTCAAGCGCGCGGCTGAGTTCGCCGCGGTCCTCGGCGAGCTTGGTCGAGTGGGTCTCGATCAGGTTCCTGATGCCGATGATGTCGGTCTCGAGCGCCTTGGCGAGCACGGCGCGGCCCTCGGCGATCTTCTCGACCTGCCCGGCAACGAGGCCGTCGATCGAGGCGCGGCTGTCCTGCAGCTTGCCGAGATCGGCTTCCAGGGCGCGCGCCAGGATGTTGCGGCCCTCAGCCAGTTTCCCGACATGACCGGCGACCATTTCGTCAATCATCGTACGAGCTTGGACGAGTCTGCCGGAGTCTTCGTTCAAGGCCTGGGACAGGCGGTTACGGCCTTCCTCGATCTGCTCCAGATGGCTGCCGAGCGATGCATCGATGGCGGCGCGCGATTCGTTCACCTTGCGCAGGTCCTCTTCCAGCGCTCGTGAGATCAGGCCGCGGCCTTCGGCCAGCTTCTGCACCTGGTTGGTGACGGCGGCATCGATCGCCGCGCGGCCTTCGGCGAATTTCGCCAGGTCCTCCTGCATGGCGGCGGCCATGCGTTCGCGGCTCTCGGAAAGCGCGCGGCTGTGGTTTTCGACGGCTTCCTCGATGCCGACACGGGCATTGGCCAGCCGCTGGATGTCGGAATCGAAGGAGCGCGACACCACATGCCGGGCCGCTTCCATGCGGCCGGCAAAGTCGGTGGCGCGGGCTTCGAGCATGGAGGAGGTCGACGAGATGATGTCGGCCATATCGGCGCCGATCTGGGTCTTGCCCTGATCGATCATCGCCGACAGCGTGTCCTTGCTCTCGGCGAAGGCGTGGGCGATTTCCTTCGCGCGCTCCACCATCGTCTCGTTGATCTGACGGGCGCGCGCTTCGAGGGCGGCGTTGAGCTTCTGCGTGCCGGTGTCGAGCGCCTCGGCGCGGGTCTGGAACTCGCTGATCAGCGCCTGGCCGCGTTCGGCCAGCGTCCGCTCGATGCCGCTGAGGCTCGCTTCGAATTCCGAACTCAGCGTGCGCGCCGCGCCGCCCAGCAGCGAAACCATGCCATGGGTACGGTCGTCGAGCAGGTCGGTCAGCGAGCGCGTCAGGCCGTCCGTGGTGTCGGTCAGCTTGGCGATACGGGTATCGAGAAGGCTGGCGAAAGCCTCGCCGGAGGTCGAAAGCCGGTCGGTGATGCTATCCAGGCGCGATTCGACGGAATCGAAGATCGACGTCGAGCTTTCATTGATGCGGTCGATCAGCGTGTCGCCGGAATTGTTGATCGTCATCGACAGCTTGGTCGAGGCGTTGAGGATCGAGTCGCGGATGATATCGCTGGCCGAGCCGATCTCGTCGCGCAGCGTCTCATGCGCGCTGGCGATGGAAGCGCGCACGCGCTCGGCATGCGTGACGACCGCCTCGCGCTCGCTGCCCAGACCGTCAACCAGCGAACGGATGCGGGCCTCGTTCTCGGAATAGGAGCGTTCGATCTGGCTGACTTCGCCGTGGACAAGCGTTTCGAGCTCGACGGCGCGGGCGAGCGTCCGCTCGATGCCTTCGCCCATGGCTGCCACCTCGCGGCGAACGGCCTGGCCGATCATCATGACGCGGTCCTGGGCAAGGTTTTCCGGCTCCGCCAGGCGGAAGGCGACCTCGGTCATGGATTGCGCGGCGATGCGCATTTCCTGCGCGCGCCGGATCATGGCGGCGAACGCCCAGAACAGGATGATCGGAACGATCGCGGCAACCGCCAGGCCGATCAGTTCGGGACGAGCGAAGAACTGGTCGAAGGTGCGGATCTTCCAGATGTCGGGGCCGAACAGAAGATTGGCCAGGCCGCCGGCGCCGGCGATCCAGGCCAGCGAGATAAAGGCGATCACCCAGTAGACGGTGCTCGACGCACGCCGGTTGAGGCTGTGCAGCAGCGTCTTGTAGTCCTTCTGGCGGTCGTCATTGGCGGGCGTGAAGCCGGCGGGAGGGGTGAAGCCGGCCGGCTGCCCGTTGCGCGGCTCGACCGGGCGCAGTTCGGCCGGCTTGGGCGCGGGGGCCTTGGCAGTCTGGGGGCTAGCAGGCTGGGGGTTGTTTGCCGGCTCCGCCCTCTGGCTACGGCCCTCGCGCGCCAACTCGTCGGCTGCCGCCGAGATCTGCGCTTCGAGGTCTTCCATCGACGCCGCCATATCGAGGCCGCCTTCGTCGCCGGCAAGGTCAAGGTCAAGCGCCTTTTCCAGTTCCGCGGCTACGTCGCTGTCGAGAGACTTGGTCGTCGTTGGTTTCTTAGCCATGCCTTCGCTACCCTGTACTAGCTGCCGCGGGACTTATGATTTTGGCCTGATTCTGGCCCGATTCTGGCTTATCTATCCCGAGCAGGAGGCTGAAAAATGGACCTTCGTATCGTAATGACACACAGGGGTAAAGAAAACATGCATTCCGGGCGATACGTAAAACTTTAAATATAAGGTTAACGGAAGCGTGATCCGGCTGCCTCCGTGACAACATTTTTCCCCTGCAATCGTTAACCCCTTGGCGACCGGAGTCGCCTATTTTCTTGGGCTCGTCTGCCCGCTTGATGGAGTTGCAGTGCGTATGCGTGGCGAAACTGGTATTGCGTTTTCCATGCCGGGGGGAGATGCCTCCGGAACGGTCGGAGCCCGGCCTGTGGATCTCGGTCATCTGGCACGTCAGACAATGGGCGACCGCGACCTCGAACGGGAGGTGTTGGCGCTGTTCGTGAATCAGTCGCTCAGCGTCCGAGACCAGATCGCCGACGCCGACACCCGGCAGCGGGTGCTTCTGGCGCACGGCTTGAAGGGCTCGGCGCGCGGCATCGGCGCCTTTGCGGTCGCCGAATGCGCGGCGATCATCGAAAAGCAGCCGGAAGACGCCCGCGCGCTCAAGCGGCTCGGCACGCTGATCGAGGAAGTTCGCGATTTCATCGCCGGCATCAGCCGCTAGCATTAACTTTTTGAAAAACGTCATTTCGTGGCGCTTTCGCGCCGCAGTTGACTTGTCCGGCGGAGTGATTATCTCGGCTGCGACTCCTCAGGTGACTTTAATGACCAAGCTGACTTACATCGCCCATGACGGGACCCGATTTGACGTGGACGCCGAAAACGGCTCGACGGTGATGGAAAACGCGATCCGCAACGCGGTGCCCGGCATCGAAGCCGAATGCGGCGGCGCCTGTGCCTGCGCGACCTGCCATGTCTATGTCGATGAGGCCTGGACGGCCGAGGTCGGCGAGCCGGAGGCGATGGAAGAGGACATGCTGGACTTCGCCTATGACGTCCGGCCGAATTCGCGCCTCTCCTGCCAGATCAAGGTGCGGGACGCGCTCGACGGTCTGGTTGTGCGCGTGCCCGAACGCCAGGGCTAAGGCCGACTTCCAGTTTTCTTCACGCTGGCTGCTTGGCAGCAGGCGATAGCTCATGCAGTCTCGCACCATTGCCAATGGGGCGCAGAGCATGACCGATACCATCAAGACGGACGTTCTCATTGTCGGGGCAGGGCCGGTCGGCCTGTTCGCGGTGTTCGAGCTCGGGCTGCTCGACATGAAATGCCACCTCATCGACATTCTCGACCGTCCCGGCGGGCAATGCGCAGAGCTCTACCCGGAAAAGCCCATCTACGACATTCCGGGCTGGCCCATGATTTCGGCCCAGGGTCTCGTCGACAAGCTGATGGAGCAGATCCATCCGTTCAAGCCGGAGTTCACCTTCAACCGCATGGTTTCGAACCTTGAAAAGCTCGAGGACGGCAGTTTCCGCGTCGCCACGGATGAAGGCGAGGTGTTCGAGGCCAAGGTGGTGGTGATCGCCGCCGGCGGCGGCTCGTTCCAGCCCAAGCGCCCGCCCATTCCCGGCATCGAGGACTATGAGGGCAAGAGCGTCTTCTATTCCGTCCGGCGCATGGAGGATTTTCGCGGGCACGACCTCGTCATCGTCGGTGGCGGCGATTCGGCGCTCGACTGGACGCTCAACCTGCAGCCGATCGCCAAAAGCGTGACGCTGGTCCATCGCCGTCCGGAATTCAGGGCGGCGCCCGACAGCGTCAACAAGATGTATGCCATGC
>NZ_RZTO01000026.1:0-17416 GCF_003997225.1 Mesorhizobium sp. M2C.T.Ca.TU.002.02.1.1 | reverse complement strand
GATACGGGGATAGGACTGGAGATTTCCGTGCTGACGGCCGTGGTCCTCGGCGGCGTATCGCTCGGCGGCGGACGCGGCTCGGTGGGCAACGCCCTGATCGGCGCGATTCTGGTACTGATCCTGACCAACGGCCTGATCCGCCTGTCGACGCCCGGCTCCGTGAACCAGCTCCTGCTGGGCCTGATCCTGATCGTGGCCGTGCTGTTCGACGCCAAATGGGTGAAGAACCGGGGCAAGATCCTCAGCAAGGTCTATGTCTCGCCGACCTATCTGGCCCTGCCCGAACGGGCCGGGGAGAACAGCGCCGCGTTCGCCCTGAACGACCGGCTGGGCGATGTCGAGCTGATCGGCCTTGGCGAGATCGAAGGGCCGGAAGACGTCATCCTGGACAGCAACGACCATCTATACACCGGCACGCGTCACGGCACGATCGTGCGGTTCCTCGCGCCCGACTACCAAAGAAGCGAGGTCTTCGCGCGGATTGGCGGCCATCCGCTTGGCCTCAGTTTCAACAAGGAGGGCGACTTGCTGACCTGTGTCGGCGGCATGGGTGTCTACAAGGTCAGCTCGGACGGCACGGTCTCCAAGGTCACCGACGAGACCAACCGGAGCTGGCTCTCGGTCATCGACGATTCCCGGCTGCGCCTTCCTGACGATCTCGACGTGGCGCCGGACGGGCGCATCTTCTTCAGCGAGGCAACGATCCGCTACGAAATGGCGGACTGGGTGGTCGACGCGCTGGAAGGACGCGGCAACGGCCGCCTCATCTGCCACGACCCGGCGACCGGAAAGACACGCACGGCGCTGCGTGGCCTGATCTTCGCCAACGGCATCACGATCTGCCGCGACGGACAATCGCTGCTGTTTGCCGAGACCTGGGCCTGCCGGATCTCGCGCTACTGGTTCGATGGCCCGAAGAAAGGCCACAAGGAAGTCTTCGTCTCGAACCTGCCCGGCTATCCGGACAACATCAATCGCGGCTCGAACGGCACTTACTGGATAGCGCTGCTCGGCCTGCGGACCAGGACCTTCGACCTTGCCATGCGCAAGCCGGCCTTCCGTCGCCGCATGGCGCGCCGGATCGCCGCCGACGAATGGCTGTTCCCGAACGTCAACCGCGGCTGCGTCGTGCAGATATCCGAGGAAGGCAAGGTTCTCTCCGTGCTGTGGGACCGGAAGGGCGAGAACCATCCGTCGATCACCTCGACATGCGAGCACAAGGGCTATCTCTATCTCGGCGGCGTCTCCAACAACCGGGTCGGACGTGTGCGCCTGCCGGACGCCGACCCGCAATGGACGACGCGCAACGACTATTGGGGCAAGGGCTGATGGGCATGTTGTCGACAATCGCGACCTTGCTCGGACGCGGCAGCGAGGATGCGCTGAGCGTGCCCGCCATGGATGGCGTCTTCAAACCCAACACGCTGCTGGATAGCGCGGTCCGCGTGCTGGAACTGCCGCAAATCGACAATCTGGCGGCCACGCGCGAAGGGCTCTATTGCAGCAGCGGCGAGACGCTGTTTGCGATCGACCCTGCCTCCAGGCGCGCCGAGCTGGTCCGGCAGTTCAAAGGCGAAATCACCATGGTCGCGGCCTCGCCTTCGGGTCGGCTGGCTGTCGGCGTCCAAGGATCCGGCCTTGAAATGCTCGACAAGCATGGCTGGCGCCATATCGATCTGCCGGCCGACTGCGCGCGGTGCGTGACAGCGGGCCTGTTCGGCAACGATGACACGCTCTATCTGGCGATTGGTTCGCGACGCCACGCCGCCTCCGACTGGAAGCGCGACCTGATGAGCCACGGCGCGAGCGGCGCCATTCTGCGTTACCGGATTTCGACGGGAGAGAGCGCGCTCACGGCGGAAGGCATGGCCTTTCCATACGGGATCGCCCTGCTTGCCGACGGTGGGCTGGCTGTCAGCGAAAGCTGGCGGCACCGCATCGCGACACCGGGCGCCGGTGCGAGATCGCGGGCCGACATACTGATCGGCGACCTTCCCGCCTATCCGGCACGATTGGCGCCGGCTTCTGACGGCGGCTTCTGGCTGGCGCTGTTCGCGCCGCGCCGGCAACTGACCGAATTCGTGCTCAGCGAGGACGATTATCGCCGCGAGATGATGGCGACGATACCGTCCGAAGCCTGGATCGGGCCTGACTTCGCCGACAATGGCGGTGATGAACAGCCCCTGCAGGCCGGATCGGTCCGGCAGATGGGCATCATGAAGCCGTGGGCGCCTTCTCGATCCTATGGCATGGTCGTGCGCCTGGACAGCAGGATGAAGCCGCTCGCTAGCCTGCATTCGCGCGCCGACGGCAGGATGCACGGCATCGCCTCGGTGGCGGAATTCCGGGGCGTTCTTTACGCCGCGTCGCGTGGCGGCGGAACGCTGCTCGGCATCGCGACGGGCATGGAGACGGCGCCATGACGGACATCGTCGAATTCCGCGATGCGACCAAGTCTTTCCGCAGCGTCGCCGCGTTCAGAAACGTCAACTTCACCCTGCGCAAGGGCGAGGTCCATGCGCTGCTCGGCGAAAACGGTGCGGGCAAGTCGACGCTGACCAAGGTTCTTGCCGGCCTTTATCCGCTGACCGCCGGAGAGATGCTGGTCGAGGGCGTCGCGCGCAAGTTCTCCTCCCCCGCGGAGGCGCTCGCCAACGGCGTTGCCATGGTGTTTCAGGAAACCAATCTGATCGCCTCGATGACGGTGGCGCAGAACCTGTTCCTTGGCGAGGAGAGCTTCTTCAACCGGCTGCGCGGCGTCAACATAAGGGCGCAGCAGCAATTGCAGCGGCTGAGCTTCCATGTCGAGCCGACCGCGCTGGTCTCTTCCCTGGGCGCCGCGAAGAAACAGATGGTCGAGATCGCGCGCGCCGTGCAGCACAAGGCGCGCATCTTCATCTTCGACGAGCCGACCGCAACGCTGACGCCGGAGGAAAAGCAGCATTTCTTCGCCCTGGTCGAACGGCTGAAGGCGGATGGCGGTTCGATCATCTTCATCTCGCATGCGCTGGAGGAGGCGCTGTCGATCGCCGACCGGATCAGCGTGCTGCGCGACGGCGAGCTGGTCGTCACCGACGAGACGAAGAATTTCACGCGCGACCGCATCATACAGGCGATGGTCGGCCGCCAGTTGAAGGACGAGCTCTACGGCAAGGCGCAGGCTCGCAGGCCGAGGCCGGCCGGTCGCAAGGTGCTGGCGCTGGAGAACGTCTCCATGGGCAAGGCCGTGCGCAGCGCCACCATGTCCGTCTTTGCCGGCCAGGTCACGGGAATGTTCGGCCTTGTCGGCGCCGGGCGCACCGAAATGATGAAGATCGCAGCCGGCGTTCTGAAGCGGGACTTCTTCCATGGCGGGCGCATCAAGCTGAACGGCGAAAGCGTGCGCTTCAAGGTGCCGCGCAACGCCGTCAACAAGCGGATCGCCTATGTAACCGAGGATCGCAAGCTTGATGGGCTGTTCGACACGCTGGGCATTTCCCAGAACGTCTTTCTGGGCAAGCTTTCGGTCGGTGCGAACCCGATTTCCGTGGTCAGCATGGCGCAGGCCAGGGAAGCAGCCGCGAGCTGGGTCGAAAAGCTGAAGATCCGCACGATCCGGCCAAATCCGAATGTGGTCGAACTCTCGGGCGGTAACCAGCAGAAGGTGGTCATCGCGAAAAGCCTGATCCAGAATCCGGAACTGATCATCTTCGACGAACCGACTAGGGGCGTCGATGTCGGAGCCATCGCCGAAATCCACGCCACCATCCAGCAATTGGCCGATGCCGGCGCGGCGGTGGTGGTCATCTCGTCCTATCTGCCCGAAATCCTCGCCATTTCCGACCGTATCCTTGTCGCCAAGCAGGGCCGTATCGTCGAGGAGATGTCGATCGACGAGGCTAACGAGGAGAAGATCATGTACGCGGCCGTCCACTGATGACTGGCGACAAGGTCACCATCGTCGAGGTCGGACCGCGCGACGGACTGCAGAACGAAAAGCGCATAGTCTCGACCGAGGACAAACTCGCCCTGATCGAGCTTCTTGCGCAAGCCGGCTTCAGCAGGATCGAGGCGACGGCGTTCGTCTCGCCCAAATGGGTGCCGCAGATGGCCGACCACGATGCCGTCATGCGCGGCATCCCGAGGAGATCCGGCCTGACGCTTTCGGCGCTGGTCCCCAACGAGCAGGGCGCGTTGGCCGCCATCCAGGCGGGCGCGCGGGAGCTGGCGGTGTTTACCAGCGCATCGGAGACCTTCGCGCAAAAAAACATAAACTGCTCGATCGCCGAGAGCTTGCAACGTTTCAGGCCGGTGCTCGCATTGGCCGCGGCACGGGACATAGCAGTGCGCGGCTATGTGTCATGCGCCGTCGAGTGCCCCTATGAGGGGCCGATAGAACCGGCGGCGGCGCGGTCCGTGTCCGCGCGATTGCTCGATCTCGGCTGCTCTGAAATCGCCATCGCCGACACGATCGGCCGGGCGACACCCGAAAGGGTCGAGCCCATGCTGGCCGAAGTGCTGAAGGCCGTTCCTCCAAGACAACTGGCCTGCCACTTTCACGACACATCGGGGCTGGCGCTGTCGAATGTGGACGTGGCGCTTGAACACGGCATCCGGACGTTCGACAGCGCGATCGGCGGGCTGGGCGGCTGCCCCTATGCTCCGGGGGCGGCGGGAAACCTGGCGACCGAGCGATTGATGGAGCACCTCGATCGACATGGGTATGTCCATGGCATCGACCGCGACGCTTTGGCAGGCGCGCAAAAAATGGCACAATCACTCATGGAGAACAGGTCCGTTCGGGAGACGTGAGGACCAGCCGGACGAACACCCGTGTGGATGCCAGAAAGGCAGCGGGGTCCCCGATGTGCAGGGTCAATTGCGGCGCCACGCAGGAAGCAGGGGTTAAGGAAGTCGGTTGGCGTCGATCCCGCCGAAGCAGAAGCCTCTGCCCGGCAGCAGTGCGCGGGCACGAGGACATCGACCATGCCGAGCTCTGTCCGTGTGAGGCATCGCAGGTTGGGTTGGCTGTACAGGGCGGTGGAGTCGTGCGCGCGGTCACGCGCATAAGGAACGACGCCCAGGCCGAGGCCGTCCCAGGCGATCAGCGGCAGGGGCGATCAGCGGCTGGGCCGTTTCAGCCTGTCTCCGTTCGACTGCCCTATCGTGCTCAGGCCGCTGCCACCAACATGGGCGCGGCGCCGAACAAGCCACCGATCCGGCAAGAGCAGATGCTATCCGCTTCAGCGCGAGCCAGGAACAGGACATTGAACCCCAGCCGTTGCGCAAGGTCCCCACCCTTGTCCGGGCCGAGCACCATGAATGCGGTCGCCCAGGCATCAGCCTCGGCGCAGGTCGGCGCGATGACAGTGACCGAGGCTGGCGATTTGATGAGCGGCGCGCCGAGGGTCGGGTCCATGGTGTGAGAGAGATGTCGACCCTGCACTTCGACCCGGTGGCGGTAGTCGCCGGATGTGGCCACAGCGCAATCCTGCAAGGACAGGATCGAATGCGGCGCGCGGCGTTCCGGGTCCGGTTCCTCCACGGCAACCGTCCAGGCCTCACCGTCGGGTTTCAGACCCACCGCCCGCATCTCGCCATCGATTCCCACGAGTGCGTCGCGGATGCCGAAGCCGCCGAGAATCCCGGCAAGGCGGTCCACGCCGTAGCCCTTGGCGACGCCGTTGAGGTCAAGCGCTATTGGCACGCGCTTGCGGACCCTGGCTCCGTCGATCTCCAGCGCATCGTGGGCAGGCATGCGCATGGCCTGCATCGCGCAGCGGATGCGATCCGGACTGGCTTCAGCCGGGCCGAAGCCCCACGCGGTCACCGCGTCGCCGACACCTATATCGAAAGCGCCGCCAGAAGCGCGGCCGACATTCAGCCCCAGCCTGATCACGTCGAGGAGGCATCCAGGAATCGTCACCCACGCCCCTACCGGAGCCCGGTTAAGGCGCATGAGATCGCTGTCAGATTGCCATGTCGACATCTGCGCATCGACCTCGTCGACCGAGGCCTGCAGGGCCGCACGGACAGCTTCTACGTCAAAGCCGGAAAGCACGTGGAAAAGCGCGGACCAGCGTGTGCCCATCGTCGGCCCGTTGAGGGCGTGCCGCACAAGGTCAGTAGACATCTTCGACATAGCGTCCCTCCGCCTTCAGGACCGCGGGCGACAGCCCAAGCGGTTCAAGTATTCGCGTCATCGCCTCGGCAACCCCGGCCGCCATGTGCCGCCCGCCGCAAACCATGATCCGCGCGCCCTTTCCTATGGCGCGGACGACTTCGCGCTGCTCGGCGGCGAGCGCGTCCTGAACGTAGCGCGGCCGCGCTCCGCGCGAGACCGCGGTGGACAGGCTGGAGAGCCTGCCGGTGGCCGCCCAGGCTTCGAGTTCCTCGCGGTAGAGGAAATCGCTTCCTGGAAGCCGCATGCCGAAGAACAGGTGGATCGGCCGCCGCGAGTTGTTGGCGCGGATGAAGCCGGCAAGCGGTCCCATCCCGGTGCCCGCTCCGATCAATATGAGCGGCGCACTGTCGCGTCTGACATGGAACGTGGAGTTGCGGCGGATGAAGCCAGCAACCGTTCCGCCCGGTTCGAGCGCCATGAGCTCGCCGGAACAGATGCCACCCGGATGCCTGCGCACCACAATCTCCACGAAACCGTCCTGGCTGCCCGAGGCGAGCGAATAGAAGCGCGGCACAGGCGACCCCTCAGGCACGATGCCGAGCAGGTCCCCCGGTTCGAAACGGCCGAATCCGCGCCCCGTCAGACGTTGCCAAACGGACAGGGGCGGCAGGGCAAAGCGCAGGATCGCGGTCGGAGCCTGGACTTCGTGGCCGTAGTCGCGGCGCGAAACAAGCGTCAGCGGCTTGACCTCGGGGAGGACGGGCTGGTGGTTGAGTTCCAGGTCGATGCCGAGTGCTTCGCCAAGCGCGCGTCCCCAGCGGGCGAACTCCTGCGGTGACTGGCGGTCGACCGTTTCGAATGGCAGCAGACGTGGCCAACCCCGACCTTCGGCGGCAGTGGCAACCGCCCTGGCGTAGGCGCAGAAGGCCGGGAAACTCCGGTCGCCGAAGCCAAGCACAGCCAGTCGCGCCGCAGGCGCCGCGGAAAGCCCTGCCACCCGGTCCAGGAATCCTTTCGCGGAAGCGGGAGCGTCGCCGTTGCCGTAGGTCGCGGCAAGCACGACGTACCGGTCCGCACCGGAAAAGCGCCCGGGGTCGAACGACGACATCGGCGCGGTGTGGACGCGCTGCCCGGCGCGAGTCAGCGCCAGATGCAATGTCGCGGCAAAACCCCATGTGCTGCCGCTCTCGCTTCCGACCAGGATGATCGTCTCAGCACCGCCCGGCGCGGCATTGTCGCGAATCCTGGGACGGCCGCTGAGGCCCGTCAGCCAGATGAGGAGTCCCGTTGCGCCCATGACAGGAACGGTAAGCGCCGTGAGCCCGAGAAACAGACCGAGAAGTGCCGCGCCCTGTCCGGTGTGGAGCATGTAAATGGTGTCCGAGACGCGCGTCCAACCACTCGAGCCTGACCAGCCGAGCGTCGCCCCGGTTCCCTGGTCGAGGTAGCCAGTGCCGCTGTCGGTCTTGAGCGTAAAGACGTCGGTGGCGTCTCCCGCATAGGGGAAGTTCAGCTCGCGCAGGCTCGACACGGGCGTCGCCGCGAACAGCGGCATCGATGTCAAGGTGGCGCCCATCGTCTCGCTCATCGCGGATGGCGGGCTTGGAACGGGCGCCTTGTCCGGAAGGAACCCGAAGGTCGAGGCCGTCATCCAAAGGGCCGTTGCCGACGACAGCAGAAGGCCGAGGACAGCACCGCGCGCAAGCTCGACATGGACGCGCCCTGCCAGAGGTCCCCGGAGCGGGGCAAACCAGCGTCTCCATCCGCCGGCGCGCCGCGCGACGAGCATGGAACCAGAAATGGCGAGGACGAGCATCGCCGCCGCCCCCGTTGCCATGGCGATGCGGCCGGCGTCGTCAAGGAACAGCGAGCGGTGCAGGTTGGTAAGCCAGCGCTGGACCGGGTTGGGATCGGCCGAAGCCGTAGCGGCTCCTGTCGCCGGGTCGATAACGGCCGATGCCGGCGTGCCGCCCTCGAACCAGAAGGCGGTGATGCGTCCGGAGGGTGAGCGCCGTATCTGCTCGACCCCCGGGAAGGCGGACTTGATGCGTGCGGCAAGGTCTGCGACGCTCATCGCCTGTTCCGCCTGCGGCGCGGAAATCCGTTCCGCCGCCGGGAAGACGGACAGCGCCGCGCCACTGACGGCGAGGAGCGTCACGAGGACAAGAGCCGGCAGGCCCAGCCAACGGTGAAGGGCACGGATCATTGCTGCAGCGCCTTACAAGCCGTAGCTGAAGTCCGCGATGTAGCGGCGGCCGGGGGTGGACTTTCCAGCCCCTTGCGCCGTCAGCGGCACGGCAATCTCGTTGGGGCTGTCGCGCATGTCCTCGACGGCCGCGTCGACGTGGACGGTATAGCCGGCGTCAAAGAGCGCGTCGGCGAGGTCGAGCGTGATCTCCAGCTGGCGGCCGGCGCCCACGCTGGCTCCGGTGATGCCATTGATCTCGGCGGTGTTGCCACCCGTCGCGCGGTACCAGTCGGACAGGTGTTCGTAGTATTTGGACTTGGTTCCAGCCATCCACAGGCTTCCGGCGTAACCCCCTTTGGGGTCCGTGACGTAGATGGCGAGGTAGGCGCCGTTGCCGCCATAATTCTTCAGCGTGGTGGTGAGGGTTACCGGCCGCGCCGTGGCGATGCCGGGAAGCGTCAGCGCCGTGGTCAGGGCCAGGGCGGCGAAAATGGTTTTCATTGGGCTGTTTCCTTGATCTGGCGTGATGCAAGCCGTCGGCTCAGTTGACCTGAACCTTGGGCGTCGCCCCGGTGCCGAAGAGACCATTGTTCGGGGGAGCCACGCTTCCGGCCGGAGCCGGGCCCGACCCGCTGCCGCCGTCGTCGTCATCATCTTCGTCATCGCCCTCATCATGGTCGTCGCCGTCCCCGCGGCGAAGTCGGCGTTCATGATCACGGCTTTCGCCGCCATCGTCGCTGACCAACACCGGAGATGCCCCCAAGGCCCGGAAGGCTCCCAGGGCTGTGTCGCGCCGTCCCTCGAGCTGGCCAGCGCCGTGCATGGCGCTCCACGCGGGAATGCCGATCACGGCGATCAGCGCTGTCGACGCAAGCAAGATGGAAATGGTCTTTTTCATCGCAGGGTCTCCTTTTTTCTGCTGGTGCCGTTCTGGCGGCCCGGCCTGATCCCTTCCTGACGGAAGAGGACTTTCTGCTTCAGCTTGCCGTCAGGAATCGAAAGGCCCCGCCGAAACGGGGCTGAACGCGCCGACGAGGCCCCAGTGGAAGAGGCGAACCAGCGGGTCCCAGACAAGAACCCGCCGCGCGGCGGGTTCTTGGGATTGGGGCGCGATCGAGGCAAAGTCATTGATCGTCATGGCGGCCTTCTTCGGTACGGTGACGATGACCGGCGCCGTCCCTGGGTTCGATCTGGATGATGTCGAGGGTCGATGGATGGACGGTCACCTCGATCCGCTGCCCCTGAGCGTCGGTGCCGTCGATCTCGTAGCAACCGTCGTCGATCTTGATCCGGCGCACCGTCCAGCCACTCCGGGCCGCAAGGGCCGTCACGGCCTCCCTCGGCTTCCAGTCCGCCATCGGCACGAAGCATTGGTCATCGGCGAGCGCCAGTCCTGGATGCAGGGCCGCGGCGCAGGCGAGAATTATCAGGGCAAGCCGCATAGGCCCGGACTCCGTTCCAACCTGATTTGAGCCAACGCAAGGTGGAGAGCCAAGCTGACGGTATGCTGAAGCTCGCGCGCAATCCGCTTCAGCCTGGTGTCAGGAACGTCCGCCAAGGAAGGCAGCGGCCGCGAAAAGGCGAACGACTATGCGAATCCTGCTGATAGAGGACGACAGCGTGCTTGGCGCGGCGGTGCGAGACCAGATCGTCGGTGACGGCCACTCGGTGGACTGGGTCACACGGATCGACGCGGCGCGGGACGCGATGGCGGGCGCGGCCTACGACCTGATCCTGCTCGACCTAATGCTCCCCGACGGACGGGGGATCGTGTTCCTTCGCGCACTGAGGGCGGCCGGAGATGTCACGCCCATCATCATCCTGACGGCGCTCGACCAGGTGTCGGACAGGATTGAAGGCCTGACGGCCGGGGCCGACGATTACATCGTCAAGCCGTTCGATCTCGACGAATTGTCGGCGCGCATCGGCTCCGTCGCGCGACGATATTCCGGCAATCCCAACCCGATCATACGACTTCGTTCGCTCGACATCGACATCGCCCGCCGGAGCGTGCGCCGGGACGGCAAGACCGTTCAGCTGACAGCCCGCGAATGGGCATTGCTGGAGGCGTTCCTGACACGGCCGGGCCAGCTGCTCTCGAAGGCGCAGCTCGAGGAGAAGCTCTACGACTTCGATGCCGAGGTGGAGAGCAACACGATCGAGGTCCATGTCAGCAGGCTGCGCAAGAAGCTCGGCACCGACCTCATCGAGACCGAGCGAGGCCTCGGCTACAGGCTGGCCCCGGCATGAGGCGTCCCCGAAGCCTCCAGGGCAGGCTCCTCCTGTCGTTAGGGGCGGTTCTGCTCGTGATCTGGTCCGGCGCGGCGTGGACGA
This sequence comes from Mesorhizobium sp. M2C.T.Ca.TU.002.02.1.1, assembly GCF_003997225.1. Taxonomy (NCBI): domain Bacteria; kingdom Pseudomonadati; phylum Pseudomonadota; class Alphaproteobacteria; order Hyphomicrobiales; family Phyllobacteriaceae; genus Mesorhizobium; species Mesorhizobium sp. M2C.T.Ca.TU.002.02.1.1. The sequence goes on along the minus strand of NZ_RZTO01000026.1, from coordinate 6,791 downwards.
CCGCTGTCTTGCTGCGGCATGGGATCGAGGACGTCTTCGATTCCTCGCTCCAGGAGACTGCGCAACGCTTGCTTCCCTTGGCGGTCTTGGACATCGTGGGCCGCGAGGACGAAGATGTCGCCATCCAGCGGCTTGGAGCAATCCGCAGCCATGACGAGCTTCTCACCTACATTGTCCGCGACGACAAGGGCAAGGTCCTCCTTCAGTCCCACGCGGCTGACGTCTCTGTGTTCCCGCCCTATGAAAGACCTGGATTCGGCCAGACAGCGACGCATCGCCTGTACAGCGAGGAGGCCCTGCAGGGCACGGTTCGCATCACGGTGGCCGAACCTCTCGCCCATCGGGCTCAAGTGGTCAGGGAGGTTCAGATGGGCCTGGGCCTGCCCATCCTTCTGATAATCCCGGCCGCCTTCGTCGCCATCGCGCTCGCGGCGCAAAGAAGCACGAGGCCGTTGCGGGCGTTCCGGGAGCAACTCGAAACCCGGAGCGAGAAGGATCTCGGGCCTGTGGCATCCGATGATCTGCCCAGCGAGCTCGCGCCGCTGGCTGTCACACTGAACGCACTGCTCGAAAGGCTCAGAGCCGCCTTCGAAGCAGAACGCAGCCTCGCCACCAACACCGCCCACGAGCTGAGGACCCCGCTTGCCGGGGCGATCGCCCAGGCCCAGCGCATCCGGAAGGAAACCACCGAACCACATATCGGCCAGCGCGGAGCGGACATCGAGGCGACCCTCAAGCGGCTGACGGCGCGCGCCGAACGGCTGATGCAACTCGCCCGGGCGGAAGGCAGCCGGCTTCGATTGGAACGAACGTCGGATCTTCGTGCGGCACTGCGGGCCGTAGTCGACGATTTGCGGAGGAGCGTGCCATATGAGAGCATCATCCTTAGCCTGCCGGCAACTCCCGTGATGTCCGATATCGATCCCGATGCCGCCGGGATCCTGTGCCGCAACCTCATCGACAACGCGCTGCGCTATGGCAAGGCCTCGTCGCCTGTGGCAGTGACCCTCGACTCGGATGGGCTGCTGACGGTGTCAAACGAAGGACCCGTTGTGCCGCCCGAGATAATGGCGAAACTGGCGGGCCGTTTCGAGCGGGGCGGAACTTCGGCCCGCGGCAGCGGAATCGGGCTGTCGATCGTTTCGACGATTGCTGATCGGATAGGCAGCCCGCTCACCCTCAAATCGCCTAGGCCAGGGAAGCAGTCCGGTTTCGAAGCCAGCGTGAACCTCGCGATCGCAAGCGAGTCCAAGTCCACGGCTTCATCTTGATGTGGTGTCTGCCCCGATGGCGACGGTGAAAATGGCTGGATGCAGGCACGAGATGATGCTCGTGCTTCAGGTCGCCATCCGGCTCAACATCACGAAACGACGGACGTCGACCGGACGTGCGACCAGATCATCGAGGCGGCCGAACAGCGGCTTCAGATGCGGCATTGCCAAATGCCGGTCGAGATCGTCCTTCGAGCGCCAGTTCTCGTAGAACATGAACACGCAAGGGTCGGCCGCATCGACATGGAAATCGTAGTTGATGCAGCCCTCCTCGGCCCGCGTCGGCTCCACGAAGCCCGACAGGATCGCCTGCAGTTCCTCGCGAGTCTCCGGCTTGGCGACGACGGTGCCGATCACCGTGTAAGGAACCGCCATGTCATTTCCGTCCCTGGCTGAGCGCGACGGCAAGGATGATGATGGCGCCGCGCGCGATCAGTTGCTGGCTGAACTCCAGGCCCATCAGGATCAAGCCGTTGTTGATAAGCCCGATCATCAACGCGCCGACAATGGTTCCGATCACCGTGCCGGACCCGCCGAACAGGCTGGTGCCGCCAAGCACCGCCGCCGCGATGACCGACAGCTCGTCGCCCTGGCCGAGCTGGAAGCGGCCGGATTGCAGCCGCCCGGCATAGAGCATGCCGGCAAGAGCCGCCGCCATGGCCGAGATGATGAGGACGCGGAACTTGATCGACTTGGTGTCGATGCCGGAGTAGCGCGCGGCGACCTCGCCGCCGCCGGTGGCCAGCACGCGCCGGCCGAAGCTGGTTCGCCTCAGCACGACATGACCGACGGCGCCCAGCACCAGCATCCAGATCAGCAGGACGGGCGCCGGCCCGATATTGCCACCACCAAAAATCCACGAATAGCTCTTCGAGATGATCGGCACCGCGGCCGTATCGCTCATCCACATCGCGGTGCCGGTGGCGATCCCCATCATGGCCAGCGTGGTGAGGAAGGACGGAATGCCGATGCGCGTCGTCAGGAGCCCGTTGAAGGTACCGACGACGGCGCCGGTGGCGAGGCCTGCAACGATGCCGGTAACCGGTCCACCGGCATCGATCGCCATGGCCGTGGTCACCGAAGCCAGCCCCGCCACCGCCCCGACGGACAGGTCGATCTCTCCCGCCGACAGCACGTAGGTCATGGCGATCGCCATGACCGCGATCATCGCCGTCTGGCGCACGATGTTGAGCAGGTTGTTGGGGTTGAGGAAGCCCTTGTCGAACAGCGTGATCGCGAACACGATGAAGATCACGACGAAGCCGATATAGATGATGTTCTGCCGCCAGTTGGCGAGACCGAGCCTTGCGAGGAGCGAGGGAGCGGTGTCCCGGTCAGTGGACATGTGTTCCTCCCTCACTCTTGCTCAGCGCCTTCTGGATGACGATCTGCAGCTTGCGCTCCGCTGCCTGCAGCCGCGCGACCGGATCGTCCTCCGGCGCCGACAGATCGTCGAGTTCGCCGCGGTCTATGTCGTCCATGACGCGGCCGTCCGCGATGACGAGTATGCGGTCGCAGGCGGTCAGCATCTCGGACAGCTCGGACGAGATCATGATGATGGCCTTGCCGCTCTTGGCGAGCTCGCGCACCAGCATGATGATTTCCGACTTCGAGCCGATGTCGATGCCGGAGGTCGGCTCATCGAGGACAAGAATATCCGGCTCGGTCGCAAGCCATTTGCCGATGACGACCTTCTGCTGATTGCCGCCCGACAGCGTGCGCACCGCAGCGTCGCGCGAAGCGGTCTTGATCCGCAGCCTTCCGATCTGGCTGTCGGACTGCTCGCGCATCTTGCTGTTCGACATGAAACCATTGCGGCTCAGCCGGTCGAGCGAGGCAAGCGCGATGTTGGAGGCGACCGAATGCTCGGCAATGACACCTTGCCGCAACCTGTCCTCGGGCACCAGCGCGATGCCGGCCTCGATGGCGTCGCTTGGCCTCGTGATCGCCACCGGCTTGCCAGCGATGCGCATTTCGCCTTCGACGATCGGCTCGATGCCGGCAATGACGCGCGCGATCGCGGAGCGGCCGGAGCCGAGCAGTCCGGCAAGGCCCACCACCTCGCCGCCGCGGACGACGAAACTGGCATTCTTCGGCTTCGTCATGCCCGACACGTTGTCGAACTCCAGCAACGGTTCTCCGATGCGCGATCCGCCGCGCGCCACATCCGACAGGCCGCGTGAGCGTTTGCCGACAATGTGTTCGATCATCGTTTCGACCGGCAGGTCCGACAGCGGCGCGGTGATGACATGGCGGCCGTCGCGCAGGATGGTGGCGCGGTCGGCGATGCGGGCGATCTCGTCCATGCGGTGCGAGACATAGATGATGGCCACGCCATCCGACCTCAGCTTGCGCAGGAAGGCGAACAGCCGCTCGACATCGGACACGGCCAGTGCCGTCGACGGCTCGTCGAGCACCAGCACCTTGGCGTTCTGCGAGATCGCCTTGACGATCTCGGTCAATTGCCGCTGGCCGGCGCCGAGATCGCCGACGATCGCCTTCGGATCGACCTCGACCTCGAGCATGGCGAACAGATCCCGGGCGCGCCTCTCGGCCGCGCGATCATCAATCAGGCCGAACGCGTCTTTGGCTTCACGGGTGAGGAACACGTTCTGCGCCACGGTCAATGTCGGGATCAGGCTCATCTCCTGGAAGATCATGGCGATGCCCGCCCGGCGCGACGCCTCAGGCGAAATCTCGCTCAGCGGCTTGCCGTCGACAAGGATGGTGCCGCTGTCGGGCGCATGCACGCCGTTCAGCACTTTGAGGATGGTCGACTTGCCGGCGCCGTTGCCGCCGAGCAGGGCGTGGATCTCACCCTTCTCCACCTGCAGGTCGACATCGACCAGCGCCTTGACGCCGCCGAAGGATTTGCTGACGCCCTTCATCTCCACCGCATGAACAGGCGTCCCGTCGATCATGGCCGGACCTTGACCCAATGGCCGCTCTCACCGGATTCGATCAAAGCGTCGGCGACCCGCTCCGTCTTGTAGCCGTCCTCGAAATTCGGCGACGGCTGCTTGCCGGACGCGATGGCCGAGAAGAAGTCGAAACACTCGACGATCTTGGTCTCGGAATAGCCGATGCCAAGCGCCGGGATCGGCCACAGGCCCGAACCATAGGGATGCGCCAGACCGGAATAAACGGTCCTGAACCCGCGGGCGTCGGCAGGATCATCGGCGAACATGACCTGCAATTCGTCGCGCCGTTCGTAGTTGAAGGCAATGGAGCCCTTGGTGCCGTGGATCTCGAAAGTGATGAAATTGTTGCGGCCATAGGCATTGCGGGTCGCCTCGAGCGAGCCGATGGCGCCGTCGGCGAATTTGAGCAGCGTCACCACCTCATCGTCGACATCGACTTCGGCCCGTTGCGCGCCGGTGTTCCGTTCGGCGGCGCCGAGCCTGTCGAGATTGCCGCTCTGGACCGGACGCGTCTTGTTGTAGGTGCGCACCAGCGCGCTGACCTCGGCGATCTCGCCAACGAGGTAGCGGGCAAGATCGACGACATGCGTGCCGATGTCGCCGATCGAGCCGGAGCCGGCGATCTTCTTCTGGAAGCGCCAGGAGAGCGGGGAATCCGGATCGGCCGACCAGTCCTGGAGATAGGTGCCGCGGAAGTTGAGAATCTTGCCGATGCGGCCCTCCTCTATGTATTGGCGGGCCAGCGCCACCGCCGGGGTGCGCCGATAGTTGAAGGCGACCATGTGGATGATGCCCGCCTTCCTCACCGCGTCGAGCATGGTCTTCGCCTCGTCGCCGCCGCGCGCCAGCGGCTTTTCGCAGATGATGTGCTTGCCGGATTCCGCCGCTGCGATGGCGATCGCGGCATGGCTGTCGTTCGGCGTGACGATATCGACAACGTCGATGTCCGGCCTTTTCACCACGGAGCGCCAGTCGGCGGAGGATTCCTCGAAACCGTAGCGGCGGCGGCCTTCGTCGGCCAAGGCCTCGGTCACGTCGACCACAACCTTGCGCACGGGAACGGCGGGCGCCGGCCAGAAGAACATCGGCATTGCCGCATAGGCCATTGCATGGGCCTTGCCCATGAAACCGCCGCCGATCATCGCCACGTTGAGCGTTCGGGTCATGATAGCCTCCAGATTGAGCTGAGAAGGAGCGGCCGGCGGGGAGCACGCCGGCCGCGGGGCCGCTACATGCTGCCCTTGATCTTGTCGGTGGCCTCGGCGTGATAGACGGCCTTCCAGCCTTCCAGCAGCGTGTCCTTGGTTACCGGCAGCGCCGGCAGGGCGACGAAGGCCGGCGCCTCCTTGCCGAGCAGACCATAGCCGGCAAGCTTGGCTTCGGTGACGCCCTGGTCGAACGGACGCTGGGCGCCCAGCCCCTTCACGAAGCCGCCGCTTGCCATGTTGATGGCGACGTTCTCGCCGAGATCGCAGGTGGTGATGACGAGGTCGTCGCGGCCGGCGGTGCGCGCCGCCGAGATCACGCCCTCGGCCGGCACGTCCCACACCGCCCAGATGCCGTTGATGGTCGGGTGGGAGGTGAGGATCGCGGACGCCGCTTTCTCGGCATCGCCGGTGAAGTCCGGCCCGCCAATGCCCTGCTCGGCGACGATCTTGATGTCGGGATAGTTGTCGGCGATCGTCTTCTTGAAGCCGTCATAGCGCTGCCTGGTGACGAAAAAATCGGCGGCGTGGAAGACGAGGCCGATCTCGCCCTTGCCGCCCAGCGCCTTGGCCATCAGATGCGCGGCCGCGACTCCGTTGCCGTAATTGTCGGCGGAGACCACGGAGACGTAGTCCTTGCCGGCGGCGAAGCCCGCCGGAACGTTGTCCATGAACACCAGCTTGGCGCCCTTGTCGGCGGCAGCCTTGTAGGCCGATGCCGTGGCCGACGGATCGGTCGGGATCGACACGATGATCTTCGGGTTCTGCGCCATCACCGTCTCGAGGTCGGCGACCTGCTTTTCGGGCTTGAAGCCGGCATCGGTGGTGGCGATCACCTCGATGCCCATCTTCCCGAACTGGTCCTTGAGCCCGGCGATCTGCGCCCTCGACCAGTCATTGCCGCCATAGTGCATGACGATCGCGGCGGTGGCCTTCATGTCCTTGATCTTCGTCAGTTCCTCGTCCGTCAGCGTTACGGAGGCTGCCGAAGCCGGCGCCTCGCCGTTCGGGCCCTTCGAAAGCACCGTCTTTTGCAGTTCCGCCAGCGCCGAATCCGGGTCGGCGGAGGCGGGCGCGGCGGCATAGAGACTGGTTGCCAGCAGCGCCGTCGTGAAGACCGCGGTCATTGTCCTGAAACGTGTCATTAGGTTCCTCCCTGATGACGGGCGCGAAGCCCGGTTGCTTAACGTGGCCCCATGGCCTTGTTGAGGTAGTTCATGCTCAGTGCTGCTCCTTGCCTGGGATCCGCCCAGGCATCGAGTTCGGTGGTGATCCAGCCGGAAAAGCCGATGTCCTTGAGCGCCTCGACGATCGGCGCCATGTCGAGGTCGCCGCGATCGAGCGGCGTGAAGGCGAAGGGGTCGCGCTGCCAGCCTTTCAGATGCACGTAGCTG
>NZ_RZTO01000269.1:0-7254 GCF_003997225.1 Mesorhizobium sp. M2C.T.Ca.TU.002.02.1.1 | reverse complement strand
GCCGCCGGCCGAGATCCAGGGACCATGCTCGCGCCAGGCTTCGAAAGCCTGCAGCCGGCGAAAGCACCAGTAAAGCTCGTCGGGGAACGAGGCGAAGGTGTATTCGGTCTCCGCGGGCTGGCCGATGACGGCGGCGGCCAGCGCCTTCATGCGCTGATATTCGGCGGCTTCCGCCGGACCCGTCACGAAGGCGTCCAGCCAGCGGATCGACAGCGGGCGGTTGAGCGGGTGCTGGTGCGGATCGCGGCCGAGCAAAAGCTTGCCGACCGCCTCATAGGTCTCGATGTCGTCGGCGAACCAGCCGAACGTGTCGAAGCTCGACGCCAGCTTCATCGCGCCGTCGAGCGAGATGCGGCCATGAGTGGTGCGCAGCCCGATCAGGCCGCAGAAACTCGCCGGCGCGCGGATCGAGCCGCCGGTGTCGGAGCCGGTGGCGATGTTCGCCAGTCCGCCGGCGACCGCGGCGGCCGAACCGGAGGAAGAGCCGCCGGTGACGCGGTCGGGCGCGGCGGGATTGACCGGGAAGGGGAAATGCGCGTTCTGGCCGAACAGCGAGAAGGCCAATTCGTCGGTCTGGGTCTTGCCGACGAATCGCGCGCCGGCATCGAGAATCGTCTGCACCGCTTCGGCCGTGCGCGAGGCGGCATGCGCCTCCTCGAATTTTTGCGGATTGCCGCAGCCGGTGCGGTAACCCGCGACGTCATAGATGTCCTTGACGGCCAGGCGCAGACCGGCGAGCGGGCCCAATTCCGCATTCGCCACAGGCATTTGGCGCAGATCGAGGAAGGCGTTCAGCGGTCCTTGAGTTCCTGGCATCGTTCGATTTCCGGATACGGTGCGACAAACATTGTTCGATGCCAGAAATTTTACAACCTGCGCTTACGATTTTTATTGATTGTGAAACCCTTCGCTCCTATATCGCGCTTGCCCAAAGTCGCACGTGCCTGTGGGTGTCCGCCGATCCTCGAATGGTGAGGGCAATCGGTAAGGTAACTGGAGCCAACCCCTCCAGTCGGTCAGTGGCCAACCACAAGACCGAGGACACCTTGAAGCAACGACGGTGCGGGCCTTTCTGGTTCTCTTCCGGTCGTCCAAAGACCGGGGTTACTAAAGAGGCACACCTTCATTGCCGGCAGTGCGGACGGGGTTCTCCCATCCAAGCCAAGGCAGACAAAGCGAACCGAGGCCGGGCAAGGCCAAGGTTCATCGCCGCGAGACGGCATTTCATGGTTCCGGGGTCTCCACCGGCTGGTTCCATGGATTTGACGTCCCGCCTTTGTTTGATCGCGTGTTCGCGAGGCCGACAGCTCGCGTCCGCACCCTTGTGCGCGCCGAAAGGCGTGATGGAGAGACCCCGATGGCCACCCAGCGCATCCTTGACTTCCTCGCCACCCGACGTCCGAACGGTCCCTGCCTCGTCGTCGACCTCGATGTCGTGCGCGACAATTTCCGCGCCTTCGAGAAGGCGTTGCCCGATTCCAAGATCTACTATGCGGTGAAAGCAAACCCGGCGCCGGAAATCCTGCGCCTCCTTGCTGCGATGGGCTCGTCCTTCGACACCGCATCGGTTGCCGAGGTCGAGATGGCGATGGATGCCGGCGCGCCGGCCGATCGCATTTCCTTCGGCAACACCATCAAGAAGGAGCGTGACATCGCACGCGCCTACCAGCTCGGCATCCGCCTCTACGCCGTGGACTGCGTCGAGGAGGTCGAGAAGATCGCCCGCGTCGCTCCCGGTTCGCGCGTGTTCTGCCGTGTGCTGACCGACGGCGAAGGTGCCGAGTGGCCGCTGTCGCGCAAGTTCGGCTGCGTGCCGGCGATGGCCGTCGACGTGCTGCGCCATGCCAGGGGCCTCGGCCTCGACGCCTATGGCGTGTCGTTCCATGTCGGCTCGCAGCAGACCGACCTGTCGGCCTGGGACCGCGCGCTGGGCGACGCCAAGAAGGTGTTCGCGACGCTCGCCGAGGAAGGCATCGTCTTGAAGATGGTCAACATGGGCGGCGGTTTCCCGACCCGTTACCTGAAGGACGTGCCGGTGGCCGAGGCCTACGGCCGGGCGATCTTCTCGGCGCTGCGCAAGCATTTCGGCAACGCGCTGCCCGAGACGATCATCGAGCCGGGTCGCGGCATGGTCGGCAATGCCGGCGTCATCAAGTCGGAAGTCGTGCTGATCTCGAAGAAGGCTGACAACGACAATGTGCGCTGGGTGTTCCTCGACATCGGCAAGTTCGGCGGTCTCGCCGAGACCATGGACGAGGCGATCCGCTATCCGCTGGTCACCCGCCATGACGGTTCGGAGACCGCGCCTTGCGTGCTCGCCGGCCCGACCTGCGATTCGGCCGACGTGATGTACGAGAAGACGCCTTATCCGCTGCCCTTGTCGCTGACCATCGGCGACGAGGTGCTGATCGAAGGCACCGGCGCCTACACGACCACCTACTCGGCGGTCGCCTTCAACGGCTTCGAGCCTCTCCGATCCTACGTGATCTGACCGGTTCGCAAGGACCGCTCAGATCATCCGGGCGGGCGATGATGTCGCCCGCCCGGGCTCGCTTGTGGAACAGATCTCCGCTCGTGAAGGATCGCGGACATGGAATACCTGACCAAATCGGCCATGGTGGCCACCGAAATTGCCCCCTCGTCCGGACCGTCGGCTGAGCTTTTCTCCGCGGGGGAGAATGGCTCGACGGCAGTGCTTCTTGGCGCATTTTCTTACGGCGAACCGGTTTCCACTTCGCCTGAAAATGCGTTGGCGCCCTCCCTTGCCCTCAGGGCACAGGCTGGCTCGCGCAGCGCGCCGGACGAGGGGGCCGCCCAGGCGCCGGCTTTCGTCATCCTTGGCGAAGGCGCTGGCGACGTCGCGGCGCGCGAAGCGCTGCTCGATCGTGCCATGGGGCCGAAGCGCAAGAAGAAGTCGTCCGAGAAGCTGCGGCGCGGCCGCCGGCCTTCGGAAGGCCTGGCCTTCGTCGCCCGCGATGCCTCGGGCGCGGTTGTCGGCACGGTGCGGCTTTGGGATGTGAGGCTGGGCGAGGGCGGTCCGGCGGCGCTGCTGCTCGGCCCTCTCGCGGTCGAGCCGGGCTTGAAGAGCGGCGGCATCGGCTCGGCGCTGATGCGGCACGCGGTCGCCGAGGCCGAGCGGCTCGGCCACGGCGCGATCCTGCTCGTCGGCGACGCGCCCTATTACGGGCGGTTCGGCTTCTCGGCCGACCGCACCGGGGCGCTCGCGATGCCTGGCCCCTATGAGCGGCATCGGCTTCTGGCGCTGGAACTGAGGGAAGGTGCGCTGGCCGGCGCCAAGGGCACGATCAAGGCCGCCGGCCGCAAGATCAAGGGACAGGCGCCGGGCTTCGTGGCGTGACGTCTACTATTCGAAAAAAAACAACGCCGCCCGATGGGCGGCGTTGTTTTTGCGAACGATCAGCCGAGCAACTGGCTGAGCGCCATGGCGACCGTCATGTCGCCTTCGACCTTCAGCTTGCCGGCCATGAAGGCCATGGTCGGGTTGAGGTCGCCGGCGATCAGCGAATCCAGATCGTCGAGCGACAGCTTGATGGTGCAGTCGGTCGGCGCGTCGGTGGTCGAGACGGTCGCGCCGTCGATGACGATGACGCCGTCGCTGCCGGTGTCGAACTTGACCGAATGCTCAAAGCCGGCGCTGGCCACGCGCGACTTGATCTTGTCGGCAATCTCCTGAACGCCCATGGCGGTTCTCCTCGTTGGTTGCGTTGACGCGCACCGGCGCTTGGCCGCTGGGCGAGGTAGGCGCGCCGCGCCTGTGCGGTCGCCTGTCACCGGCGCATATAGCTTCGAGTTGACGTAAACGTCAACGCGGTCACCATGCGTCATGTCGCATCACGGGTAAGCTTGGCTAAGACATCCGTGCCGAGTTTGGCCGGGCAATCAATGCTCCGGCGCGGTCTTGAACGCCTTGGTCATCGCCGCCGCGGTTTCGCCGGCATTCTTGCGGCGGCGAAGCGCGTTGTCGCGGATATCGTCCTTGGAGAGGAAGTTGACCTGATCGATCAGCACCTCGTGCACCAGCTCGACGCCGACGCGTGTGTTGATGGTGTCGCGGATCGACTTGCGGAAGGCGTCGAGATCGATCGATCCCTTCTTGGTGAAATCGATCTGCGGGTTGGAATAGAGGTAGGAATAGACCTGGTCGGTCATCAGCGCCTGCGCGGGGACCGACAGCTTCTTTATTTCTGCCGGTTCCACCGTATAGACGAGCTTGGTGAGGAAATAGCCGTCGATCGAGCCGTCGCGCAGCAGCGGCACCGAGATCATGTCGGTCTTGACGTAGTCGAGGCCGCCCAGCATCGGCTTCGGCGGTTCGGCCGCGCCGCGCTGGCCTGCAGCCTGGAAGGAATAGAAGACCGCGCCGAGCGTCACGGCGCAAATCCACAGCGCGGCGGCGATGAATTTTATCACCGGGTCTTTCCTTGCGCCCCGATCATCTCAATCATGCCCGCGCCATGCCGAACTCGCCGGCCGAATAGGTGCCGTCGGTATCGGCGCGCTGGATGGCGTTCCTCAGAAGCGTGGCGACCTCGTTGACGGCGTTGAGATGGGCAAGGATCGCCGCTTCGTTCTTCGCCAGCTTCTGGCGCAGCCGCAGCAGGCCTTCCTTATGCTGCTCGAGGAATTCGATCTCGTTGGCGCCCTTCAAGGCGCGGTTCAGCTCGTAGAGGTACCGGCTCTTGCGCGCGTTCGAGGCCTTGAGGTCATAGGCCGTTCCGCTGCGGATACCGGCGGTCTCCTCGTCCACGACTTCCTCGATACGGCCGATGATGGCGGCGAGGTTGCCGGGTCGTGCGGCGGCGAGCGCCTCCATTGCGTTGGTGCGCGCGGGAAGGTTGGAAAGGTCCGTTTGGTCGGCCATGTAGGTCCCTAGATCTTGATGTCCGTTTTTATGGTTGTGTCGTCGCCGGTCATCGACCGTGCGGCCTTGCGCTCAAGCTCCTCGACCATCGAGGTCGAAAGCCGCGTCTGCTGGTCGATCTCGGTTTTCTGCGGTCCGCCGGCAACCGGGCCGACCGGCACCTTGTGCTTGCCGTCGAGATAGTGGTCGGCAAGCATCGACCGGGCGATGCCGATGCCGCCATGAGCGGCCATGACATCGGCCACCTTTTCGGCAAGCTGCGACTTCCACATGTCGCCGGCCAGGCCCTTGCCGTAAACGCCCTCGGTGTCCTTGGGCATCATGTTCTGGATGAAGGTCGTCAGCACCATCGCCTCGAAGCGCTGGAACTTCTTCGCGGGGTTAGCAGCTTCCGCCTTGTCGGCCGTGGCGCGCGAGAGCACGGAACTGGCATCGACCGTCGCGGATGGATCGAGGGAGAAAGCGCCAGGCGCACCACCCGCGCGCCTGAGGAGCGCCGCCCGCGCGGCCTCGACATCGGCCGGCTCCGCTGCGCGGGCAACGTCCATGACGATGTCGCTGGGTGGGGAAATGGCCAAGAAAGTCCGCCTTTTGCCGGTTTTGTTATCCGCACAATGACTGAACAAGCTTGTGGCAGGCTTGCGAAGGTTAGCCGTCGGACGTTCGCTTTTGCGTGATCAGGTCGAGCCGCTCGCGGTCGGAGCGCTCGCGCTCGTCGCGGCGACGCACATCCTTGTAGGCACGCTCGACCATGTTGGTGCGCGCCGTCGCGGTGGCGATCAGCGCGGCTTCCTGGCGCGCATTTTCGAGATTCTGTTGCTGCCGGCCGAGCGCGTCGGTGATGCGCTTGTGGTAGAGCGCGGGAAAGAGGCCGGCGAGCGATTTATCGGTGTCGAAGCGCTCGATCAACTCCTTGGCCTCCGCTTCGGCCTTGACGGCTGCGGCGAGGAAGCCGGCATGGCGGGTCTCGTGCAGCGCTTTCAACTGCTCCTGGACCTTGACCAGTTTCTTCAGGCGGTCTTTGCGCGTGGTCATGGCTACCGCGCCAGCGTGAGGTCGACGAAGCCGTCGACGAACAGCGACAGCAGCGTGCCGACGGCGAAATAGAAGATGATCATGCCGCCGGCGATGACGAAGGGCAGCGAGATGAAATAGACCGGGATCTGCGGCGTCAGCTTGTTGACGAAGCCGATCGTCAGATTGACCAGGATGGCATAGGCGACGAAGGGGCTGCCGAGCCGAATGACCAGGAAGAAGGCGTCCGACACCGTGTCGGTGACGTCGACCAGGGCCGCCTGCGGGTTGAAGAACACGTTGACCGGGGCGACCTGGTAGGAGGCGACGAGAGCCTTGACGATCTCGTGGTCGAAGTCGAAGACGAAGAGCAGAAGCAGCGCCGAGAACGAGATGATGGCGGCAAGGGCCGCCTGCGGTTCCGGTTCCTCGATCGCCGGCCCGCCCGAGCCGCCATAGCCGATCAGCATGGCGATGGCAGAGCCCATGAAGCGCAGCGCCTCCATGTAGAGCCTGGTCATGGCCCCGATCAGCCCGCCGACCAGCAGCTCGGAGACGATCATCGGCGCGAGCACCTGCGGACGCGGATCGACGAAGGGGTAGATGCGGTCCCACAGGAAGGCGAGCAGGCCGCCGGTCGCGGCCACCGAGACGAACAGCCGGATCTGGATCGGCACACGGGCGCTGGACAGGCCCGGCATCAGCATGAAGCAGGCGCCGATGCGGCAGAAGGCGAGGAAGGCGGCGATGACGACGCCTTGCGAGAGCGCGTTCACGAGATCGTTCCGAGCACCTTGATCTCGACGCCCTTGGCGATCTCGACATGGCTGAGAACGGGAAGCGTCGTGAACAGCCGCTCGATGATCATGCGCACATAGGGACGCGCGTCGGGCGCGGTGACGAGCACGAAGCGCTCGCCGGCCTCGAGATGCTTGCGGATCGCCTTTGTGGCGTCCTGGCCGAATTCCTCGAGCTGGCGCGGATCGATGTCGAACTCGCGCACCTCGCCCTTGGCGTCGCGCTTGAGGCTCTGGTGGAAGGCGAGGTCCCAGCGGTTGCCCAGGCGCAGCACCTTGAGCATGCCGCCTTCGGAAAGGTCGCCGCAGATCTGCTGCGCCATGCGGATGCGCACATGCTCGACGATCTGTTCGGTGCGGCGCACATGCGGCGCGATCTCGGCGATGGCCTCGATGATCAGATGCAGGTTGCGGATCGAGACGCGCTCGGCGAGCAGCAGCTTCAGCACGGCCTGCAGGCCGGGGTAGGAGATGTGCGAGGTGCAGATCTCGTCGGCGAGCTTGCGGTATTCGGGGTCGAGCCGTTCGAGCAGCGCCTTCATGTCCTTGTAGGACAGAAGC